>DATHJG010001042.1:0-2168 GCA_035489875.1 Solirubrobacteraceae bacterium
CGAAGTCGCCGACGATCACCTGCACGGGCGCGGCGAGCGCCGCGAAGCTGAGCGCGACTACGAGCCCGGTGCGGTGGTAGGCGTCGCGCCGCCCGCGCAGGTGCGCGGCGGCGTACACGCCGGCGACGATGAACCCCGCGACGAGGTAGCCCGCCAGGTACATGTGCACCAGCTCGTGCCACATGTTGCTGTTGAACAGCGCCTCCCACGGGCGCGGATCCCGCACCTGCCCGTCGACGACGGTGAAGCCGCCGGGGTGGTTCATCCAGCCGTTGACCGCGATCACGTTGGTCGACCCGGCGACGCCGGCGAGCACGACCGGGATCCCGGTCAGGAAGTGCGTCCGCTGCGGCAGCCGGTCCCAGCCGTAGACGTAGATCGCCAGGAAGATCGCCTCGACGAAGAACGACACACCCTCCAGCCCGAACGCGAGCCCGAACACGTCGCCGAACGTCGCCATGAAGTCCGGCCACAGGAGTCCGAACTCGAACGACAGGATCGTCCCGGTCACAACGCCGACCGCGAACAGGATCAGCGCCACCTTCGACCAGCGCTTGGCGAGCGCCTTGTAGTGCGGCGCGCCCGTCCGCAGGTAGAGCCCGTGGACGAACATGAACATCGCCGGGAACGCGATCCCGAAGCAGACGAGCGGGATGTGCACGACGAACGAAAGCGCCTGCATCCGGCGCGCTTCGAGCGCGTCGGGCGCCGCGTTCCTCCCCAGTGCTCCCGTCACCTGGTCGGTGGCGAGGACGAGCAGTCCCGGGTCCGCCACAGTCCCGCAAGGCTACCTGGCTCGGGCGCCGCGACGGCGTCGCTCGACCGCTCGCTTCGCGAGGTTGTGAAGGTCCTGATGCCGCCCGCCGGCGGGAGCGCCGAGCGCCGCTAGCGTCGGCGAGCGTGACGGAGGTCGTCCACCCGACCCACGCGACCGTCTCCTGGCTCCCCGGCGACGCGGCAACCGAGCGGTGGTCGCTCACGGCGCTCCTGCGCGATGCGGCCGGCGCGCCGTACTTCCTCGTCTGCCGGCTGGCGCTCGACGGAGGAGCGGCGACCGCGTCCGCCCGCCTCTCCGGGTACCGCGACGACCTGCGCGTGCACGAACGGCGCGCCGGTGCGATGCGGGCGGGCAAGGACGCCCTGGAGCTCGCCGGCGACGGCGTGACGGCGGCGTGGTCGGCGACGGGCGAAGGGCGGCGGCTCTCCTTGGACTTCCCGGCCCTGTCGTGCCGGCTCGAGCTCGCCGGCCGCGGGCGCGTGCTGCCGGACGCCGAGGGTCTGTCGCTGCCGGACCTGGGCGTCACCGGGGTCGTCGGGCACGGCGCCGGTTTCGAGCTGGACGTGGCCGGCCAGGCGTGGATCGAGCGGAGTTGGCCGGACACCGCCGCACCGGGGCCGGACCTCGCGCTCTCGCTCTGCTTCGACGGCGGCGAGCGGTTGCGGCTCGAAGCCTTCGCCGACGGCCGCCGGCCGGCGCGCCTGCTCGGGACCGACGGCTCCGACACGCCGGTCGACGGCGTGGAGCTCGAGACGACGGGCTGGATCAGCGCTCCGGGCGGCGGCGAGTGGCTTCCGTGGGGCTGGCGCTGCACGCTGCCGGCGGCGCTCGGCGGCGCCCTCGTGCTGGACCCGTACAGCCGGCACGATCTCTACGAGGAGGGCGGCCGCGTCCGCTTCCTCGGCGCCGCGCGGCTGCTCGGCGCGGACGGGCCGGTCGGCTTCGCCGTCGCGGAGGCGCACGCGGCGCCGTCGCCGCCCGCGATCGCGGTGATCGCGACGCCGCACCCGCGGGCGGGCAGGATCCCCGGCGGTCCGCCGGCGTTCTCGCTCGCCGACGTCGGCGTCGCCTACGGCGGCGCGCCGGCCGTGCGCGGCGTGTCGCTCGACATCCCGCAGCGCGCCGTGACCGCCCTGATCGGCCCGTCGGGCTCGGGCAAGAGCACGCTGATCCGGGTCTTGAACCGGATGAACGACCTCGTGATCAGCGCGCGCGTGACCGGAGCGGTCCGCTTCCACGAGCAGGACCTCTACAGCCGCGACATCGATCCCGTCCAGGTGCGCCGGCGGATCGGGATGGTCTTCCAGAAGCCGAACCCGTTCCCGACCTTCTCGATCTTCGACAACGTCGCGGCCGGCATCAAGCTGTCCGGCGCACGGCCCTCGAACCT
>DATHJG010001043.1:0-2386 GCA_035489875.1 Solirubrobacteraceae bacterium
CTGCCCGATGGGCTCGGATTCGACGCGCCGCCGACGTGGTGGCCGCTGCCGCTGCTCGCGTTATCCGGCCTGCTCGTCGCGCTGGCGATCCTCCACCTGCCCGGGACGGGTGGGCACTCGCCGGTGGACGGGCTCAAGGCGACCGGGGCGCTCCCGCCCGCCGAGCTGCCGGGCGTGCTGCTCGCCGCGCTGGCGACGCTGAGCTTCGGCGTCGTGCTGGGCCCGGAGGCGCCGCTGATCCTGATGGGCAGCGGCCTCGGCGCGCTGGCCGTGCGCCTCGCCGCGCGGGACGCACCGGACCAGGCGTCGACGGTGATCGCCGCGGCCGGCAGCTTCGCCGCGATCAGCTCGCTCCTGGGCTCCCCGATCGTCGGGGCGTTCCTGCTGCTCGAGGCGGCCGGGCTCGGCGGTCCGCTGCTCGGCGTCGTGCTGGTGCCCGGGCTGCTCGCCGCGGGCGTGGGCACGCTGATCTTCGTCGGCCTCGACGAGCTCACGGGCTTCGGCACGTTCTCGCTCGC
Source organism: Solirubrobacteraceae bacterium (assembly GCA_035489875.1). GTDB lineage: Bacteria > Actinomycetota > Thermoleophilia > Solirubrobacterales > Solirubrobacteraceae > DASQMT01. Next base: position 519 of record DATHJG010001043.1, read on the forward strand.
CGTGCCCGGGCTGCCGCCGTTCGACCGCCCGACGCTGGCGATGTTCGGGTGGGCGATCGCGTTCGGGCTGACCGCGCCGCCCGTCGGGCGGGGGATCCAGCTGCTCGCGCTCGCCGTCCGGCCGCACGTCGAACGCCGCATGGTCCTGCTGATGCCGGTGCTCGGCGTGCTGATCGCCGGGCTCGCGATCGGGTTCGCCGAGGCGACCGGCCACAGCGCATCGAACGTCCTGTTCTCCGGCCAGGACGATCTCGGGCCGCTGGTCGGCGGGGCGGCGGGGTGGACCGTCGGCGCGCTGTTGCTGCTCGTGCTCTGCAAGGCGCTCGCGTACGCGCTCTCGCTGTCGAGCTTCCGCGGCGGGCCCGTGTTCCCGGCGGTGTTCATCGGTGCGGCAGGGGGCATGGCCGCGTCGGGCCTGCCCGGCCTGTCGCTCGTGCCGGCCGTGGCGATGGGAATCGGCGCGATGTCCACCGTGATGCTGACCCTGCCGCTGACGTCGACGCTGCTGGCCACGCTGCTGCTCGGGACCGACGGCCTGGCGGTGATGCCGCTGGTGATCGTCGCCGTCGTGGTGGCCTACGTCACGACGGCCCACCTCACGCCGCCCTCGCCGCCCGCCACGCCGCCCCGGGTCGCGTCCGAGCCGCAGGTCATCTCATCCGAGTGAGGCGGGAGCCCGGCGCGGCTGGAACGCTGCTCGGATGAAGCCCAACGTCCAGCTCCTCGCCTACCGCTTCGACCCCGGCGCCGAGTTCGAGGGCCGCCTCGTCGGCGCCCTCGAGCGGATCGAGAGCGGCGGCACGCTGCGCATCCGCGAGGTGCTGTTCGTCGGGCGCGACCCTGAGACCGGCGAGCTGCTCGCCGTCGCGGGGCACGGCAAGCAGCAGGGCAGCCTCGTCGCGGCGCTGCTGGGCTTCCGCCTCGATCCCGCCGAGCGCGGCCGGTCGACCGAGCGCGCGCTCCGCGCCTACGACCGCGGCGCGGACCCCAACCCGCTGCGGTTGCTGGCCGGGACGCTGGCGCCCGGTGGCGCCGTCGCGGCCGTGCTCGTCGAGCACGTGTGGGCGCACGCGATCGACGATGCCGTGGAGCGGACCGGGGGCACGGCGCTGCTGAGCGCGTTCGTCTCGGGGACCGAGCTCATCGAGCTCAGCTCCGAGCTCGCGGCCGCTGCGGCGCGAGCCGGCGAATCCCCTCAGCCCGCGTAGCGGCCGGTCCGGCGCCGGCCATGAGCATGAGCGCGCCCGCCAGGAAGCAGAGCGCGCCGATCGTCGTGCCCGCATTCGCGATCGCGGCGCTGACCGGCTCGGACGTGGACGGCACGACCAGCGACGTGACCGCCGCGACGCCGAACGCGACCGATCCGAACATGTTGAGCGCGGCGATCTGCCAGTCGCGCGACCGCGTCCGCCAGCAGGCCCACCGATGGCACACCCCGGCCAGCGCGAGCTCGCTCGCCACGAGGAAGCAGACGGAGCCGAACGCGTCGGGGACCCACACGCGCAGGTCGGTCTCGCGCGCGTCGAACCCCCGCTGCATCCCCGCGAACGTGCTGACGTTGAAGAACAGGGTGCCGGCGAGCTGGACGAGCGCCGCCAGCCGGTCGCCGCGCCATGGCCCGCGGGCCGTGGAGGTGAGCTGCAGGTAGGACGCGGCCGTGAACGCGAGCGAGCCGGCGAAGAACGTCACGCCGATCCCGGGGCGCGGCGCCGACGCCCACTGGGACGCGAACGAGGCGACCGCGAAGCAGACCGACCCGGCGGCGAACAGCACCCCGGTCCACCAGCCCTTCCGGGCCGGCGGCCGCCGCCGGACGGCCACTCGGGGCGCGTGGGTCACAACTCCGGCGCCGCGTGCTCCCGCACGGT
>DATHJG010001044.1:0-6390 GCA_035489875.1 Solirubrobacteraceae bacterium
GGCTCGTCCGCCGGCGGTGACGGGTCCGCCGCCGATGGCTCGTCCGCCGCCGCCGAATCGCTGTCCGCCACGGCGCTCTCGCCGTTCTCGAGCCGCGGTCCCGCCGCCGGCGGCAGCGTGAAGCCGGATGTCGCCGCGCCCGGAGCGGCGCTCACCGCGATCGCCGGGAACGGCGGCGCGGTCGTCGGCGGGAGCGGGGTCGCCGCCGCGCGGGCGGCGATCGAGGCCGCGCGGCTCGTGCGCGCGCGGCCCAGCGCGTCGCCGCGCGAGCTGCGCGCCGCGCTCATCGCCGGCGCGCACCCGGATCCGCAGCTTCCCGCCCGCGGCGCCGGCGCCGGCGCGGTGCGCCAGCCGCCGCAGGCCGCGGCGATCGTCGCCGAGACCACGCCGGCGGCCCGGGCCGACCCGTGCCCCGGCACGCAGGCCTGCGTCCGCGTCGTCCTCGCCAATCAGGGCGCGACGGAAGTCTCGCTCGGCCTCTCGGTGCTCGCCGACCCGGGCACCCGCGCCACGCTCGCGCGGCCGCGCGTCACGATCCCGCCCGGCGGCCAGCGCGAGGCGGAGATCGACGTCGAGGGCGCGGGGCCGGACGGGCTCGCCGCCGGCCGGCTCATCGCCCGCGCGGAGGGCGGCGCGGCCGTGCTCACGCACCCGTTCGCGGTCGCGACCGAGCCACCGCAGCCGCCGCCGCTCGGCCCGCTCACCGTCGAGCGCAAGGGCGGCCGCGTGCACGGCGTGCGCTTCAGCCTCGGCGCGTTCGAGCGCGGCGACCCGCTCGCCGGCGGCACGCGCGTGCGGCTGACGGAGCGGCTCTCGCTCACGCTCGTCGACGACGACGGCGGGCGCGTCGTCCGCCGCCTCACGCCACCCCGCGGCGCGCGCGAGCTGCTGCCCGCCGAATACGCCTACACGCTGCCCGCCGGCGCGCTGCGCGCCCTCGCCCCGGGCCGCTACGCGTTCCGCGCCGTCGCCCGCTCACCGGGCGGCGGCAAGGCCGCGGTCGCCACGTCGGAGCCGTTCTCCCCATGAGGACCGTCACGCTCTACGGCCGCCCCGGCTGCCACCTGTGCGACGACGCCCGCGCCGCGCTGGAGCGTGTCCGCGCGCGCCGTCCGTTCCACCTCGACGAGGTCGACATCGAGGCCGACGACGCGCTGCTGAAGCGCTACCTGGAGCGCATCCCGGTGATCGCGCTGGACGGCGAGGAGCTGTTCGAGCTCTTCGTCGACGAAGAGGCGCTGACGCGAACCATCTAGAGTGATCGCGCCATGAGTTTCAGCGACGTCGCGAGCAGCGGGAACCGCAACGACAACTCGACCGGCCCGCTCTCCGAACGTCTCTCGCTCGGAGTCGCCGCCCGCTTGTCGCGCTACCTGCAGGTGCTCACCCAGGCCCGCAAGATGGGCAAGGAGACGATCTCCTCCCAGGAGCTGTCCGAGTACACCCACGTCAACTCGACGCAGATCCGCCGCGACCTCTCCGGCTTCGGGAAGTTCGGCAAGCGCGGCGTCGGCTACAACGTCGACTCGCTCGTCTCGCAGATCCGCAAGATCCTGCGGACGTCCGGCCAGCACAACATCGCGCTGTTCGGCGCCGGCCACCTCGGCCGCGCGATCGCGTCGTCCGACATCTTCGCCGACCACGGCTTCCGCGTCGTGGCGATGTTCGACACCGATCGCTCCAAGATCGGCGAGCAGATCAACGGCGTCGGCGTCCGCCACATCGACGACCTCAAGCAGATCGTCGAGGAGGAGGACATCGTCGTCGGCGTGCTCGCCGTCCCGACGGCCGCGGCGCAGGTGCTGGCGGACCAGCTCGTCGACGCGGGCGTCAAGATCATCTTCAACTACTCCGAGGCGCTGCTCCAGGTACCGCCGGAAGTGACGGTCCACACGTCCAGCCCGGCGGTGGACCTGCTCTACGCGCTCTACTTCTACCTCACCTAGCCCGCGCCGCATGATCGACGTCGCCGCCGCGCGCGAGACCTTCGAGGGCTCGGACGACTTCACGGTCGGCATCGAGGAGGAGTTCGCGCTCGTCGACCCCGACACGCTGCTGCTGGTCCCGCGCTTCGACGTCCTGCGCCACGCCGGCGCGGCCGACCCGGTGCTGTCGGAGTCGATCGCCGGCGAGCTGATCTCGTCGGAGATCGAGATCCGCTCGGGCGCGGGGTCCGACGTCGAGGACGCCCGCGTGCGCCAGGGGGAGGCCCGTCGCCGGCTGTTCACGCTCGCACGCGAGCACGGCGTCGCGCTGGGCGCCACCGGCACCCATCCGCTCAGCGACTACCGCGACCAGCACATCATCGACACCGAGCACTACCGCCGGGTCGAGGAGGGGCTGAAGTACGTCGCCTGGCGCAACAACACGTTCAGCGTGCACGTCCACGTCGGCGTGCGCGGCCCCGACCGCGCCGTCCGCGTCTGCGATCGCCTGCGGCCGGTGCTGCCGCTGCTGCTGGCGATCAGCGCGAACTCGCCCTACATCGACGGGCGCGACTCCGGCCTGCACTCCGGCCGCACGCAGCTCTTCACGAAGTCGTTCCCGCGCTGCGGGATCCCGGACGTGTTCGGCTCCTGGCAGGCGTGGGCGGAGTACGTTGAGCTGCTGGTGCGGACGAACTCGATCGTGGAGTTCACGCAGCTATGGTGGTCGGTGCGCCCGCACCACGCGTTCGGGACCGTCGAGGTCCGGATCTGCGACGCGCAGATGACCGCGACCGAGGCCGACGGGCTGACCGCCCTGATCGTCGCGTGCGTCCGCCGCGCGGCGGCCGAGGTCGACGCGGGGGAGACGCCGCCGGACCTGCCGGCGCGGCTGATCGAGGAGAACATGTGGCGCGCGATCCGCTACGGCCTCGACGGGAAGCTGCTCGACCTCGACGCGGCCGCCGGATCCGGTGGGTGGGACGCCATCCGGGAGTACCCCGCCGCGGAGGCGCTCGACCGTCTGCGCGCGTGGTCGGGCGCCGACGTGACGCTCCCCGAGCTCAACGGCGCCCAGCGCCAGCGGCGCATGATCGACGCCGGCGCCGCCCCGGCGGAGGTGTACGCGGAGTCCCTGCGGGAAACCCATGCCACATACCTTCAGGAGACGGTGCGATGAGCCAGCCAGAGATCAGCGAAGAGGAGCTCCGCAAGCTCGAGGCCGAGATGGAGCGGATCACGGTCGACGACGTCCTGATCCAGACGACCGTGACGCTGCTCAACCTCGCGGCCCGCAAGGCCGGACTCGCCGCTGCGCCCGGCAAGGCGCCGGTGGCGGACTGGGAGCAGGTCCAGCAGGCGATCGAGGGCGCCCGCGCCCTGCTGCCGCTGCTCGAGTCGCGCCACGCGGAGCAGCTCGGGCCGATCCGCGACACGCTCGCGCGCCTGCAGATGGTGTACGCGCAGCGCGCCGGCGGCGGCGCCGAGCAGCCGCCGCAGGAGCCCGGCACGCCCGGCGGGCAGGAGCCGTCTGAGGGCCCCGGACCGGCCCAGACCTCGGGCCGACTCTGGGTTCCGGGGCAATAGCGCGCACTGCCTCGCGCTGCGCGCTACCTGTCTCGGCCTGAGGCCTCGCCACCGGCTTCGCCTCGCCGGCTCGCACTGGGATCGGGGCCCCGCCGGGCCCCGGTGACGCCTCGCCGCCTCAACGCTCGATAAACTGCGCGCCGCTCCGGCGGCGGCCCGATTCCGGCCGCCGCTTTCGTGTTTGTCTGAACGCTTTCAGAGAGGGTTCCCTTGTCCGATTTCCTAGCCGACCACGGGGTCGTCGTCGCGCTGATCTGCGCGCTGGCCGCCGTCGGGTACGGCCTGGTCACGAGCCGCGCGCTCCTGGCCCTGTCGCCAGGCAACGAGGTCATGCGCGGTCTATCGGCCGCGATCCAGGAGGGCGCGTCGGCGTACCTCCGCCGGCAGTACACGACGATCGCGATCGTCGGCGTCGTCCTGTTCATCGCGCTGATCCCGCTGCAGAACATCCAGGTGGCGATCGGCTTCCTCATCGGCGGCCTCGCGTCGGCCTCCGCCGGGTTCATCGGCATGAACGTGTCGGTGCGCGCCAACGCCCGCGTGGCCGAGGCGGCCCGCGGCGGCCTCGGCCCGGCGCTCGACGTCGCGTTCCGCGGCGGCGCGGTGACCGGCATGCTCGTCGCCGGCCTGGCGCTGCTCGGCGTGGCCGGCTACTACGGGATCCTCACCTGGCTCTTCGACGTCAACTCAAAGGACGCCGTCGACGCGCTCATCGGCCTCGGCTTCGGCGGCTCGCTGATCTCGGTGTTCGCCCGCCTCGGCGGTGGCATCTTCACGAAGGGCGCCGACGTCGGCGCCGACATCGTGGGCAAGATCGAGGCCGGCATCCCGGAGGACGACCCCCGCAACCCGGCCGTGATCGCCGACAACGTCGGCGACAACGTCGGCGACTGCGCCGGCATGGCCGCGGACCTCTTCGAGACCTACGCCGTGACGGCGGTCGCCGTGATGCTGCTCGGCATCCTCACGTTCGGCGAGGGCGGCGTCGTGATCTACCCGCTCGTGCTGGGCGGCGTCTCGATCATCGCTTCGATCATCGGCACGTTCGCCGTGAAGTCCGCGGCCGGCAACGTCGAGCGCGCGCTCTACCAGGGCCTGATCGTGTCCGGCGCCCTGGCCGCGCTGCTGTTCCTCCCGGTGACGGCGTGGATGATGGACGATCTCGGCGCCGGCGCGCCGAGCTGGGGCGACATCTACCTCTGCTCGCTGATCGGCCTCGCGGTCACCGCCGCGCTGTTCGTGATCACCGACTACTACACGTCGACCCGCTTCTCACCGGTCAAGTCGACCGCGAAGGCGTCGGTCACCGGCCACGCGACGAACATCATCCAGGGCCTCGCCAAGGGCATGCAGGCGACGGCGCTCCCGGCGCTCGTGATCGTGTTCGGCATCTTCGGCGCGAACGAGCTGGCGGGCATCTACGGCGTCGGCGTGGCCGTGATGGCGCAGCTCTCGCTGACCGGCCTGATCGTCGCGCTCGACGCGTTCGGCCCGATCACCGACAACGCCGGCGGCATCGCCGAGATGGCGGACATGCCGGAGGAGGTCCGCAACGTCACCGATCCGCTCGACGCGGTCGGCAACACGACGAAGGCGGTCACGAAGGGCTACGCGATCGGCTCGGCCGCGCTCGCCGCGCTCGTGCTGTTCGCGGCGTTCAAGATCGAGCTGCAGGACGAGGTGGGCCACGTCGTCACGTTCGGGATCGACGACCCGGACGTCCTGATCGGCCTGATCATCGGCGGCATGATGGTGACGCTGTTCGCGGCGCTCTCGATGGAGGCGGTCGGCCGCGCGGGCGGCGCCGTCGTCGAGGAGGTCCGGCGCCAGTTCCGCGAGCACCCGGGGATCATGGACGGGACCGAGAAGCCGGAGTACGGCCAGTGCGTCGACATCGTGACCCGCTCGGCGCAGCGCGAGATGATCATCCCGTCGCTGATCCCGATCGTCGTCACGGTGGTCGTCGGCATCCTGTCCTACAAGGCGCTCGGCGGCCTCCTGATCGGCGTCATCGTCGTCGGCCTGTTCTTCGCCGTGATGATGACCTCGGGCGGCGGCGCGTGGGACAACGCGAAGAAGCTGATCGAGGACGGCGCGTACGGCGGCAAGGGCTCAGAGGCCCACGCCGCGTCGGTCACCGGCGACACGGTCGGCGACCCGTTCAAGGACACCGCCGGCCCCGCGATCAACCCGATGATCAAGGTGGCCAACATCGTGGCGCTGTTGATCATTCCGTTGATCGCGTAGCGGGTAACTCCCGGAGCGCAGGCGGGAGGCCGCCTTCCGCCTGCGCCCCATTGCTCGACACGAAATAGCCGGACGCCGAGCACCGGAACGTTCTCCCGAGCCCTAGCTCCTCGGGCCCGGCGCGCGCTTGATCGAGTAGTCACCCAACCCGTGCTCCAAACGCGCGAGCGCCCGCTCCACCTGCGCGCGCACGTCGCGCGCGAGCCGGGGATGGCGCGCGTCCGCGACGACGCGCCGACGCGCGTAGTCGACCAGCGCACGGTGCACCCCCATCAGCGCGTTGGCCACCACCCACGGCTCGACGTCGCGCTCATCCGCCCCCTGCTCCTCGGCGATCAGCGCGGCCAGGCTGCCGGTGTAGCGCGCGAAGATCTGCTGCTCGCGCGCCAGCAGCGCCGGGCTCTCCACGATCGTGCGGGTGAGCGCCGCGAGCCGCGCGCGCTCCTCCTCGTCGTAGGAGCCGAGCATCCCGCGCGGCGCGCTCACGAACCGGCCGAACGCGCTGAGCACGGACTCGCCCGGGTCACGGTCGCGGATCGTCGCCAGCAGCTCCTCCTCGAACGACCCGAGGCGCCAGTAGACGAGGTCCTCCTTGGTGGGGAAGTAGTTGAAGACCGTCTGCTCGGACACG
>DATHJG010001045.1:0-5848 GCA_035489875.1 Solirubrobacteraceae bacterium
GTTCCGCTTCGCGGAGCCGAGCTGGGCGGAGTGGCCGGTGGCGGCCTGACCGCTACGGCTGTCCGCACCCGGCGGCGGCAGGGTCGCCTCCTCGCACCCGGTGGCGCCGGCGCGAGAGGATGTGGGTGACGATGCCCGTCCTCCGCGTGCTCATCGCCGTCGGTGTCGGCCTCGCGCTGGCGGACGCTTCCGTGGTGACGCTGGCGCTGCCGCCGATGCTGATCGACCTCGACACGACCGTCGAGGGCGTCGCCGCCGTCATCGGCGTGTACACGTTCGTGCTCGCAGCCACGCTGCCGGCGGCGGCGTGGCTGCGCGGCCGGGTCCCCGATCGCACGCTCGGCGTGGCCGGCTTCGGCCTGTTCGCCGTGGCCGGTGCGCTGTGCGCGACGCCCGACGCGATCGGCTCCATGCTCGCCTTCCGCGGCGTGCAGGCGGTGGGCGCGTCGGGAGCGCTGGTCGCCGGCTTCGCGTTGCTCGGCGGCGATCGCCTCTGGACCGCCGCGGCGATCTTCGGGACGGCGGTCGGCCCGGCGCTGGGCGGCGCGCTGACCCAGGCGTTCGACTGGCGCGCGATCTTCTTCTTCCAGGTCCCGGTGGCGCTGGCCGCCGCGGCCGCGTGCCTGCTGGTCCGCGAAGGGCGCGCGGACGAGGCCGCGAGCCGGCGCCCCCAGGCCGGACCCGGCGCCTCGCACGCAGCGCCCGCGAGCCGGCGCCCCCAGGCCGGACCCGTCGCCTCGCACGCGGCGCTCGCCGGGCGGCGTGGAGCGATCGTCGCGCTCGCCTGCCTCTCGGCCGCGCTCACCGGCGTCCTGTTCCTGCTTGTGCTGCTGCTCGTGTCCGGCTGGTCGGTGGAGCCGCTCGCGGCCGCGGCCGCGGTCTCGGTGCTCCCGGTCGCCGCGCTCGCCGGCGCGCGGATCCGGGGCGACGCCGCCGTGCGGGCGAGCGCCGGATGTGCGCTCGTCGGGGCCGGCGTGCTCGCGCTCGCGGCGCTGCCGGACGCGTCGGCGGCCTGGATCGTCGCGCCGCAGCTGCTCGCCGGCATCGGGATGGGGATGGCCCTGCCCGCGCTCGCCGGCGAGCTGCTGCCCGAGCGGACGCCGCGCCAGGCCGCCGGGCTGCTGTCGTTCCGGCACGCGGGAATCACGCTCGCCCTGCTGGCGCTCGCGCCGGTCGCCGCCGCGCAGCTCGACCGCGCGATCGACGACGTGCGCGAGCAGGGCGCGGCGCTGATCCTCGACGCGCGGCTACCACCGCTCGAGAAGGTCCAGCTCGCCGGGCCGCTGCTCGCCGACTTCGACCCCGCCGACCCGCGCGACGGGCTGCGCCGGGCGCTGGACAAGCAGGCGCCGCGCTTCGCGGACGATCCCGAGCAGCGGCGGGAGTACGCGCACCTGACGCAGCGGGCCGACGACGCGCTGCTCGCCGGGATCGACTCGGCGTTCCGGATCGCGTTCCTGATCGCCGGCGGGCTCGCGCTGGTCGGCGCGGTCGCCGCGCTGCCGGCGAGCCCGCGCGGGCGGACCGTGGCGATCGCGGTCGCCGCGGGCGCGCTCGCGCTGCCGGTCGTGCACGCGGTCGTCCGGCCGCAGGTCGCGCCCGAGCCGGTCGTGATCGCGGATCCGTGCAAGCCGCGCGCCCTCCCCGACACCGGCGGGCTCGGCGGCCTCGTCCAGGATCAGGCGCTCGCCGCGCTCGATCGCGCGGCGTGCCGCTTCGGCTCGTCGCGCGAGGAGCTCGCGCTGGCGCTGGCCAGCAAGGAATACGCGCGCGCGTACCAGCGTGCGCACGGGGTCGACCCACGCTCCGTCGGCGGCCTGCTCGAGGCGCTCGGCATCAACGCGGGCTGAGCTGGAAGCGCAACGGCTCCCAGGGCGCCGCGGCCAGCGCCGCGCGGAGCGCCGCCTCGTCCGTGAACGATCCCGTGAGCCGCCGCGCCTCGCACCCGACGACGACCTGCTCGGCGGCGAACGGCCACGGGGCGGCGAGGAAGCGCGCCGTCGCCGCGTCCGCCGGGACGGCGTGATCGTCGCGGACGCGCGCGGCGCCGGACGACGAGGCCGCGCCGGCGGGCGGCGACGAGATCGCGCCGGCGGGCGGTGACGAGGCCGCGCCGGGCGGCGGCGAGCCCGCGTCATCGGCAGCCGGCGCGACGCGGATCGCGACGTCGCCGTCCACCGCCGGGACGGACTCGAGCGTCGTCGCGCCGCCGTGGCAGAGCGCGAGCGAGAGCCGATCCAGCGCGAGGATCAGACGGCGGTTCCGGTCGATCTCCGCCGCGTCGAGCCCGGCGGACAGCTCCGCCTGCAGCGCGAGCTGCTCCTCCCTGTACGACCGGATCGCGCGCGCCACCTCGGGCTCGTACGCGTCCGGGTCGACGCGCCGGTACAGCGAGATCCCGTGCAGCGAGACGAGCAGCGCCGCGTAGCGCGACTGGGCGAGCATCCGCCGCGCGGCGTCGCGCCAGATGGCGACGTGCTCGGGCCGCGGGTACTCGATGAAGCCCAGCGGCCGGCCGCCGCTGCCGAGCAGCGGCGCGAGGTCCGCGTCCGCCCAGCCGATGTCGTGCTGCTCGGCCGCGAGGCAGACCGGCTCGCGCGGCGACGGGGCCGGGAACGCGTCGTTGCCCCACGCCCGCGCAAGCTGGCCCGCCACCCACGCGTGCGCGGGCTGGCCGATGATCAGATCGTCGCGACGGATCAGCAACTCACACCAGAGGCTAGATTCATCGACGGTGTCGCGCACACAACGCCTGAGCTTCCTCGCCGTCGCGGCCGTGATCGCGATCGTCGCCGTCGTGCTGTTCGCGTCGTCCGGCGGGAACGGCGACGACCCGGCGATCACCGGCGCGCAGGCCACCGCGACCCCCACCGCCGGCAGCGAGGCCACGCCGGCGCCCACCGAGACCGCGACCCCGACCGCCACGGCCGAGCCGGAGCCGCCCCTGCTCCAGACCGGCAAGGTGACCAAGCTGCGCTTCAAGCAGGGCGAGACGGTCCGCTTCCGCGTCGCCTCGCCCGGCGGCGACCAGATCCACGTCCACGGCTACGACATCGAGAAGGACATCCCGGCCGGCAAGGTCGTCACCGTCTCCTTCCCCGCGGACATCACCGGCATCTTCGAGATCGAGTTCCACGGAACCGCCGAGCAGATCGGCCAGTTGCGCGTCGATCCGGCCTGATGCCCGACACTACGTAGTAGTCCGTCGTAGTCCGCGAGGGAGACGCTTGAGGTTCCGTTTGGGTCCGTGCGCTGGAGCCGGGTCGCACAAAGTTGTTACAAAGTCCGATACGTCGCTAGACTGCGCGCCCTCACTCGGTGCCGGTCGCCAGCGCCTCCACGCGACCGCCCTGGGCGCGCCCGCCCGCGCTCGCCATTAGAGTGGCCCACCTTTCCATGTCCCAGCCCATGTCCAACGCCCTAGGCACCGCCGATCCCCTTGCCCCCGTCCGCTATCTGGACGTGGTGCTCATCGTGCTCGCGGCGCCGTTCGTGATCCTGCTCGGCCTGCCCGTCCTCGGGTACGTGGTCGGCGCCGGGATCTGGATGGCGCAGCGGGTGCTCGAGGCCGTGCTCGACCGCGCCGGCAGCCGCTCGGACGTGCGCCGCGCGATCGGCATCAAGGTCGCCAGCATGATCGGCCGCACCTGGCTGATCGGCATCGGCGTGCTGGCCGTCGGCCTCGGCGCCGAGCGCGCGGACGGCTTCACCGCCGCCATCGTGTGCCTCGCGGCCTACACGATCCACCTCGCAACCACCCTCGTGCTCCGTCCGCTGGAGAGGAACCCCGACCAGACATGACCACCGGCAAGCGCATCGCCCTGATGGTGGGCGGCATCTACCTCTTCCTGATCGTGCTCGCGGTGGGCATCTTCGGGTGGTCGCGCAGGGACAACACGGAGTTCAAGCCGCAGAACGAGTTCAAGCTCGACACGTGGGTCAACCTCGGGCCGTTCGACATCAACAAGGCGGTGCTCTACCTGGTCATCGCGACGCTGCTCACGGTCGGGACGATGCTCTACGTGTCGAACCGGATGCAGGCGCGTCCCAACCGCGTGCAGACCGCGGTCGAATGGATCTACACCGCGATGCGCGACAACATCACCCGCGGGAACATGGACGACGCGATGGCACGAAAGTGGTTCCCGTTCATCGCCACGCTGTTCCTGTTCATCTGGTTCTCGAACCTGATCGGCTACATCCCGCTGCCGACCAACACGCACGAGAAGGTCGACGTCTTCGGGGCGCAGATCCCGAGCTTCGCGCTCTACGCCGCGACCGCGAACCTCTCCGTCCCGCTGGTGCTCGCGCTGGTCGTGTTCGTCGCCTACAACGTCGAGGGGATCCGGGCCAAGGGCGTGCTCGGCTACTTGAAGAGCCTGATCCCGTCCGGGATCGACAGCACCGGCATGAAGGCGTTCGTCTTCGTGCTCGAGTTCCTCTCGAACTTCATGCGGCTCATCTCGCTCTCCGTACGTCTCTTCGCCAACATCCTCGCCGGCCACCTCATCATCCTGTTCATGGCCGGCGGCCTCGCCGTGCTGCTCGGGATCGAGGCGCTCGGCGTCGTGATCATCCCGGCGGGCATCGCGATCTTCCTCTTCGAGGTCGGGCTGGTGGCGACCCTGCAGGCGTTCATCTTCGCCACCCTCACTGCCATCTACCTCGGCGGCGCGGTCGCCGAGCACCACTAAGTCAAAGGAGACCCTCCGTCATGCTGACCTTCCTCACTGCGATCTTCGCCGCCGTCGACGACGGCGCGGACGCGGGCAAGGCGATCGCCCTTGGCGTGGGCGGCGGCCTCGGTGCTGTGGGCGCCGGCGTCGGCATCGGCATCATCTTCGGCAAGGTCATCGAGTCCGTGACCCGCCAGCCGGAGATGCGCGACGAGATCACCGGAATCCAGTGGCTCGGCTTCGCGCTCACGGAGGCGTGCTTCTTCTACGGTCTGGTGGCAGGCCTGATCGCGTTCTTCCTCTAGAGACCGATGCTCCCGACCCTGACCAACACGCGCGTCTTCGCCGCCGAGGCCGGCGGCACGGATGAGGGAGGCAGCTTCCTCGTCAGCCCCGACGTCGGGCTGATGGTGTGGACGCTCGTCCTCTTCGGCGTGTCCCTGTTCATCCTCTGGAAGGTCGCGTTCCCGCGCATCGCGGAGGCGCTCGACCGGCGCCAGAAGGCGATCGAGGAGTCGATCGACCTCGCCGAGCGCACGCGCCGCGAGGCGGACGAGCTGCTGGCGGAGTACCGCGAGCGGCTGACCGCCGCGCGCCAGCAGGCCGACGAGATCGTCGCCCGCGCCCGCAAGGCCGGCGAGCAGCAGGAGGCCGACGCGGTGGCGCACGGCAGGCAGCGCCGCGAGGAGCTGCTCGAGCAGGCGCGCAAGGACATCGAGGTGGAGACCCGCCGCGCGATCCAGGAGATCCGCGCCGAGGTCGCCGACCTCACGATCCTCGCCACCGAGAAGGTCACGCGCAAGACGCTCACCACCGACGACCAGCGCCGCCTGGTCGAGGAGGCCGTGGCCGAGCTGGACTTCGCCGCGCTGTCCAAGGGCGAGGAGCGCTAGCGCGATGGAGGAGATCGCCGTCGTCTACGCCCGGTCGCTGTTCGAGGCCGCGCTCGAGCAGGACAAGCTCGACGTCGTCCGCGAGCAGCTCGGCGAGTTCGCCGACGCGCTCGGCAGCGACCGGCAGCTCCAGGTGTTCTTCTTCTCGCCGTACTTCTCCACGCAGGAGAAGAAGGACGGGCTGCACAGGGCAGTGGACGGGGCGGAGCCGATCTTCCTCAACTTCCTCGAGCTGCTGCTCGAGAACCACCGCACGCCGGCGCTCTTCCGCATGCGGCG
>DATHJG010001046.1:0-2794 GCA_035489875.1 Solirubrobacteraceae bacterium
GCCGAAGTTCTCCGAGCAGCAGCAGCGGATCCTGCGCGCGCTGTGCCGGCCGCTGATGGGCGATGGCGAGGGTCTCATGCCGGCGAGCGACGCGGCCGTCGCGGCCGACGCCGGTATCTCCGAGGAGGTCGTGACGACCGAGCTCGACCACCTGGGCCGGGCGTTCGGACTGCAGGACATGCCGACGGCTGACCGCCGCGCGGAGATCGCGCTCCTGGCGCTGCGCTCGGGTCTGGTACGGGCGGACGAGAACGGCTGACCGCGCACGCGTGGCTCCGGGGCCGCGCCCGCGCGGCTCGGGGCGTCGGCGTGGGTCTGGCCGCGCCCGCGTGGGTCAGGCCGCGGGCAAGCGACCGGCCTCGAGGCGGGCGACGAGCTCGTCCAGCTTGAGCTCCTCCAGGCCGCGGCCGACGGCCTCGAGCTCGGCGGCGCAGAACTCGACGAGCCGGCGGCCCTCCTGGCAGAGCTCGAGCGTCTCGCGCAGCCCGGCCTCCCCGGAGTCGAGGCGCCGGATGATCTCCTCGATCCGCGCGCAGGCCGTCTCGTAGGTGAGCGTGATCTCGGTCATGGGCGAAGCAGACAGGCTAGGCGGCCCGGCCGACGGATCCGCCGCCGCCTCGCCGATCGCGAGCGCGGCGTGATCCGTCATCGCCCGCGCTCCGGTCGCACCGGCAGCGACCCGTCCGCCATCCGCAGCGTCAGCCGCTCCTGCCCCTGCGCCGCCTCGGCGGTCGTCACGGGCCCTCCGGCGGCGTCCTCCACGAGCGCGTAGCCGCGCTCCAGCGTGCGCTGCGGGTCGTGCGCGTCCAGCGCCAGGCGCATACGCTCCAGCGTCTGAGCGCGGCGCGCCCGGGCGGCGTCCCGGTTGCGGGCAAGCGCCGCGGCGTCCGCGTGGGCGCGCGCCGCGCCGCGCTGCAGGCCCGTGGCCGTGGCTGTCGCCTTGCGCTCCAGCACCAGCGTGCGCGTCCCGAGCCAGCGCTCCTCCGCCGCGACGCCGCGGCGCGCGCTCGCGCGCAGCTCGCGCAGGTGCTGATGCAGGCGCGTGCGGTGGCGCGCGACGTGGTCGGCGGGCGCCCGCGAGAGCCGCGCGAGCGTGCGGGCGCGCTCGACGATCGCCCGCCGGCCCTGGCGCTCCAGCCGGGTCGCGAGGACGTGCAGCTCCGCCCGCGCGGCGGCGCAGTCGACCGGCACTGCGGCCTCGGCGGCATGGGTCGGCGTCGAGCACGAGACGGCCGCGACGTCGTCGATCAGCGTGCGATCGGCGTGATGACCGACCGACGCGATCACCGGCACGCGCAGCAGCGCCACGGTCCGGCACAGGGTCTCGTCGCAGAACGCGAACAGGTCGGCGAGCGAGCCGCCGCCGCGGGCGACGATGATCACGTCGACGTCCGCGCAGGCGGCGAGATCCTGGAGCGCGCGGGTGACGGCGGGCGCGGCGTGCCGGTCCTGGACCGGCGCGAACGCCCACACGACGCGCCCCGCCCAGCCGCGGCGGAGCAGGCCTGCGAGCACGTCGTCGCGCGCCTTCCCACCCGCCCCGGTCACGACGCCGATCGAGCGCGGCAGCGGCGGGCGCGCGAGCTGCTTCTGCGGCTCGAACAGCCCTTCGGCGTGCAGCGCGCGGCGCAGCCGGTCGAGTTGCGCGAGCAGGTCGCCCTCGCCGGCGACGCGCACCTCCGTGACGGCGAACGAGAACGACGGCGATGCCGCGCGCGAGCCCGGGTAGTAGTCGCAGCCGCCCGCGGCCACGACGCGCTGCCCGTCGGTGAGCGGCGCGGCGAGCGCGTCGTAGTCCTTCCGCCACATCGAGCAGGGGAGCGCGCCGCGCTCGTCGCGCAGCTCGAACCAGACGCGGGCGCGGCCGGCGCGCAGGTTGAACAGCTCGCCGAACACCTGCACGCGCGAGAAGCCGCGCAGCCGGTCGCGCAACCGGGCGGCGTAGTGGCCGACCGGCCACGGGCCGCTCAGGTCGGAGCCGGGGATCCCGTCGGGGCGGGCATCGTGGTGTCGGGGGTCGTGGTGCATCGGGCCGCCGACCGTACACCTCGGGGCAGCCGGATCCCCCGGTATGGGATTCTTTTTGCAGATGCGGCACGATCTCGGCACGTTCCTCGCCCGGGCATTGCGCGCCCAGGCCGGACACGGGCCGCACGCGGAGCTGGCCCGCCAGGTCGTGCTCGCCATGCTCATGTCCCAGCTGCTCGCCGGAGCGCAGCACGACGGCCCGCCGCACGCGGCCCGGCGACCGCCGCGCCGGGGCGCGCCGCGGGGGCAGCGGCTGGTACGCCGGGACAGTCTCGCGGGTCGCCGCCCGCGCGGCTGACCGCGCGCTGCGCGGGCGCGGGCGTTATCCGCCCGTGGGACCCTCGACGTACCGCGTCGGCTCCTCCGCCAGGCTCGGCAGCGGGCGCTCGCCGTCCTGGCCCGGCTCGCCGCGGACCTCGCCCGCGAACGCGATCCGCTCCAGGCGGGCGATCTCGCGCTCGCCCTCGATGCGCGCCGGGTCGTCGGGCGGCAGCGGGGCGATGAGCTTGCGGATGCGGTTGCGGAGCTGGAGGGCGAAGTGCGGGGTGGAGGCGCCCATCAGCTGGCGCACGTCCTCGACCGTGACGCGGTGCTGGGGGCGGAGGCGCTCGGGCTGCTCGGCTTCGGCCATGGGCGCGAAGTCTACGAGCCGCCGCCGCTCTTCACCGCGTGGATCTCGAGCAGCGCGTCGATCCGAGCCTGGACGTCGACCGAGACCGCGCTCTCGTCCCCGATCAACCAGCCGTGGTTGTAGACGCCGCGGACG
>DATHJG010001047.1:0-5611 GCA_035489875.1 Solirubrobacteraceae bacterium
CGCGCCCTCGCGCGCGTCCTCGGACGCGAACACGGGACCGGTGATCTCCGCCTGGCGCGCCCACGCCTCGCCGGCCGGCCAGCCCGGCGCCTCGAGCAGCACGCGCTTCGTCGCCGCGAGCGCGAGCGGCCCGTTGGCGACGATCGCGCCCGCCAGCTCCAGCGCCGTGGCGAGCGCCGCCCCCGGCTCGGCGACGCGGTTGACGAGCCCGAGTCCGTGCGCGCGCTCGACGCCGATCGGGTCGCCGGTCAGCGCCAGCTCCATCGCGACGTGGTACGGGATCCGCGCCGGCAGCCGCAACAGTCCGCCGCCCGCCGCGACCAGCGAGCGCTTGACCTCGGGAATCCCGAGGCGCGCGTCGCGGGCGGCGACGATCAGGTCGCACGCGAGCGCGATCTCGAACCCGCCCGCGAGCGCGAAGCCCTCGATCGCGGCGATCAGCGGCTTCGCCGGCGGGCGCTCGACGATCCCGGCGAAGCCGCGACCGCCGGCGTGCGGCCGCTCGCCCGCCGCGAACGCCTTCAGGTCCATGCCCGCGGAGAAGTAGCCGCCCGCTCCGGTGACGATCCCGGCGCGCAGCGCCGCATCGGCGTCGAGCCGATCGAGCGCGGCGGCGATCCCCTCCGCGGTCGCGCGATCGATCGAGTTGCGCGCCTCGGGCCGGTCGATCGTGACCACGAGGACGCCGCCCCGCTCCTCGACGCCGACGCTCATCCGAACAGCGTCAGGGCCGGCTCGCGCTCGCCCCGCAGCTCCGCGAGGTCGACCTCCACCCACTCCACGCCGCGCGCCTCCGCGAGCACGCGCGCCTGCGGCTTGACCACCCGCGCGGCGAGCACGCCGCGGCAGTCCGCGAGCGCGGGATCGAGCCGGATGCGCTCGAGGTAGCGCGCGAGCTGCTCGACCGCGTCGATCGTGCCGACGCGCTTGATCTCGACCGCGACCCAGCCGTCGTCGCCGTCCCGGCACATCAGGTCGACGGGCCCGATGTCGGTCGGCCACTCGCGCCGCACCAGCCGGAATCCCTCGCCGCACCACTCGGGCGCCGCGGCGAGCGCGACCTGCAGGTCGGCCTCCACGCCGTCCTTCTCGAGCCGCGCGGCGTCGAAGTCCATCGCGTGCGTGATGTCGGACAGCACCTCGGCGAGCGTGATCTCGAGCCGGTCCTCGCCCTTGAGCTTGCGCACGACGATCCGCCCGTCCTCCTCCTCGACCACGGTCGGCGGCGTCATCCAGTTCAGCGGCTTGTACCCGCCCGCGTCGGCGTGCACCAGCACCGAGCCGTCGGCCTTGACCATGATCAGCCGCAGCGCCTCGGGCAGGTGCGCCGTCAGGCGACCCGTGTAGTCGACGGCGCAGCGGGCGACGATCAAACGCACGGCCGGCAAGGCTAGATGCCGCATCGGATGGCTCGTCGCGCCGACCGACGCGCGCGAGCACCACCCGCCAACGTCGAAACGGCCGCGCCGACGATCCGGCGCGGCCGTTTCAGCTCGAGCCGGTCCCCGACTCGGCCGTGTCAAGGCCGGGCGGTCGGGAGCAGGCAGCCGAGACGGACCTCCGTGTTGGCGAGGAGCCGCGCCAGGATGACCTGTCCGAACCGCAGCGCCGTTCGCCTTTGGGCCTCCAGAAGCGAGCACAGCAGCCGGTTGGGGGCGATGAGGCCTGCGCTGCCCGCCCCGATGGACGCCGTGCGAACCACGTGCCCGGTCGGAGCGGCGTTCGCGCTCGCCACCGGGACGGCGAGGGCGAGTGCGGCCGTGACGGCCGCCAACGCAGCCAGGGGCTTTCGTCGAGACATGATTGATGGACCTCCTCCGAGGGGGAACAGAGCGCGCACATGCAGCGCTGGGGCGAATACGACCAGGCGCTGCGCGGAGCCGGCATCGCCGTGGGCGGCGACGCGCTCGACCGCACCGCGACGGCGCGGACCGTGCGCGGCCGGGGCGGCAACCGATCGTGACCGACGGGCCGTTCGCCGAGACGCGCGAGCAGCTCGGCGGCTTCATCGAGCTCGACGTGGACACGTTCGACGAGGCGGTCGAGTGGGCGCAGCGGTGCCCGGTGGTGGCACACGGGGCCGCCGAGGTCCGTCCGGTGGCCGCCATGTGACCCTGTCGATTCCGGACGGGTCCGTTCGTCATAGGATCGGACGGCGGCGACCGGCGCCGCCCTGACCCGGGAGGTTGGACATGCGCTACCTGCTCCTCATCTATGGCGACGAGTCGACGTACGGACAGACGAGCGAGGCGGAGCTCTCGGCCGACATGGAGAAGTGGCGGGAGTACACGGCCGCCATCACGTCGGCCGGCGCAAGCCCCGGCGGCGCAGCGCTCCAGCCCACCGCGACCGCCACGAGCGTGCGCGAGGACAAGGGCGAGCCGCTCGTCACCGACGGCCCGTTCGCGGAGACGCGGGAGCAGCTCGGCGGCTACTACGTGCTCGACGTCGAGAACCTCGACCAGGCGATCGACTGGGCGAAGCGCTGCCCCGGCGTCACGTACGGGACGATCGAGCTGCGCCCGATCCAGGAGTTCGAGCAAGGCTGAGCGCTTCCGCCCACACGCCCGCGGCCGACGCGGTCGCACGCTGCTTCCGCGCGGAGTTCGGGCGCGCTGTCGCGATCCTCGCCCGCGGGCTGGGCGGCGACGTCGACCGCGCCGAGGAGGCGGTGCAGGACGCCTACGCCGTCGCGCTCGACCGCTGGCCGCACGAGGGCATCCCGTCCACCCCGGCGGCCTGGATCCTCACGACCGCCAAGCGGCGTGCGATCGACCGGCTGCGGCGCGAGGCGGCACTGCGCGAGAAGCAGGCGCTGCTCGCGCGCGAACTGGAGGAGGCGGTGCGTGACCTGCCGGGCGAGGACGCGGCGATGATCCCCGACGAGCGGCTCGGGCTCGTGTTCGCCTGCTGCCATCCCGCGCTCGCGGTCGAGGCGCAGGTGCCGCTCACGCTGCGGCTCGTCGGCGGCTTGACCGTGCCGGAGATCGCACGGGCGCTGCTGCTGCCGGAGGCAACGGTGGCGCAGCGGCTCGTGCGCGCGAAGAAGAAGGTGCGCGTCTCGGGCATCCCGCTGACCGAGCCGGCCCCGGACGCGCTGGAGGACCGGCTCGGCGCGGTCCTCGCCGTGCTCTACCTCGTGTTCAACGAGGGCTATGCCGCGACGGGCGGCGACGCGCTCGTGCGCCCGGACGTCGCCGACGAGGCGATCCGGCTCGCACGCGTCGTGCACCAGCTCCTGCCCGGCGAGCCGGAGCCGGCCGGGCTGCTCGCGCTGATGCTGCTCCAGCACGCGCGGCGCGACGCGCGGGTCGGCGGCGGCGGGGAGCTGGTGCTGCTGGAGGAGCAGGACCGGAGCCGCTGGGACCGGGGGATGATCGGCCAGGCGCTCCCGCTGGTCGACCAGGCACTGACGCTCCGCCGCCCGCCGGGGCCCTACGCGCTGCAGGCCGCGATCGCCGCCGTGCACGCCCGGGCGCCGCGGGCCGCGGCGACCGACTGGCGTCAGATCGCGCTGCTCTACGACGAGCTCGGGCGCGTGCTGCCGACGCCGGTGGTGACGCTCAACCGCGCCGTGGCCGTGGCGATGGCGGACGGGCCGGCGGCCGGGCTGCCGCTGATCGACGCGCTCGCCGCCGGCGGGGCGCTCGACGACTACCACCTGCTGCACGCCGCACGGGCGGACCTGCTCCGGCGCGAGGGGCGGCTGCGCGAGGCGGCGTCGTCGTATGCGCGGGCGCTCGAGCTGGCGACGAACGTTGCGGAGCGGCGCTTCCTCGCGCGGCGGTTGGCGGAGTGCCGCGGCTGAGTGGGGCGCCGTCGCTCGCGTACGGCTGGCATCGAGGGAGGGCCCGGAGGGGGATCGCGGTTCCGCGGAACCGCCCCGCGCCCGAACGATTTGCACGTTGACGGCAATAGTTACCAGCGTGCAACACGCGGCGCGATTGTCGCCTTGACCCCGATTATTGGGGTCAAGGCGACATTGGCGGAGCGATGTGCACGTTTGACCATCACATAGATGCTCAACGTGCAAATCGTCCGGCGAAACCGCCTCGCGAGCCGCCGCGAGCACCCCAACCCGCTCCCTTCAATGCTGGTGTTGACGTGCGCCGGCGCTACAGGACGCGCTACGCCGCGGCGGACTCGCGCGCGAGCTCGCGCGGCGCCGCAGCGAGCACCTGGTCGCGCAGGTTGCGCACCTCCGGGTCGTCGCGCAGCGCGAGCGCGCGCTCGCAGGCACCGAGGCACTCCGACGTGCGGTCCGTGCGCGCCAGCGCGTGCGCGAGCCGGGCCCAGGACGCCGGCGAGTCCGGCGCCAGGTCGCACGCCTGCTCGCAGGCCGACACCTCGGCGCCGGTGTCGCCCGCGAGGTGCGCGACCAGCGCGAGGTCGAGCAGGCCCTGCTCGGTCGGCGCGAGCGCGCGCGCCCGCTCGAGCGCGTCGCGCGCAGCGCGCCGGTCGAACATGCGCAGCCGCAGCCGCCCGAGCCGCTCCCACGCCGCGCCGTCGCGCGGCGCGCGCTGGGTCTCGCACGAGGCCGCGTCGACCGCCTGCGAGAGCGAGCCCATCTCCTCGTAGATCCGCGCGGCCGTCCGGTACGGCGCGGGGCGCTCACCCTCCTCGCGGATCCAGTCGCGCACCGCCCGCGCGGCGGCGGCGTACTCGCCCGCCTGCCAGTACGCGGTCGTGAGCAGCCGGAGCACGGCGGTGTTGCGCGGCTCCGCGTCGCGCGCGTAGACCAGCCGCCGGGCGGCGAGCGCGAAGTTCCCCTCCGCCAGCGCGTGCTTGGCGGCGGTCATGAATCGCTCCACGCGCTCCGCGCCCGGGTCCGGCCGGGTGAAGTCGACGAACTGCAGCGACCCCGCAGGCACCGTGCGGATGCCCTGGTTGAACGAGACGCGCGCCCACTGCTGGATGTCGTCGCCGTCGCCGGTGAAGTAGATGCCGTTGACGCTCCCGACGCCCCACTCGGGGTACGACAGGCAGCGCGCGTACCGGTGCACGACGGAATGATCGGGCACGCGGGAGCCGAACGGATCGTGCTTGGCGGCGTCGGCGGACGCCGCCCGCTGGCGCTGCTCCTCGGCGTACGCCCGCGCCCCGTCCTCGGCGCGTCGCTTGCGCGCCGCCGCGGCCGAGACCTTGACCGCGTTGCGGGTCACCTTCCCGCCGCGCGAGTCCTCGGCCAGCCGCTCGAGCTGGTCGGCGGCCTCGTTGACGGCCTTGAGGTGGCGCTCGTGCTGGAGTTGCCTGCCCGGCGGGGCGATGTCGGGATGCCAGCGCTTGGCCTGGCGGCGGCGGGCGAGCTGGATGTCGCGCTTGTCGAACGGCGGGTCGATCTCCAGGAGGAGAACCGCCTGCTCGATGTCCAGCACGTTCGGCATGACCGCATAACGGTAGCTGGCCGGCCGCCCTCGGGACCGGCTATTCGCCCGTCGCCACGCCGCCGGCGTTGACCGAGCTCGCCTTGATCGCGCCGTCCTCCACGCCCCAGCGCTTCAGGATCTCGGCGTACTCGCCGGACCGGATCAGTTGGTCGAGCGCTGTCTGGAGCGCGTCGCGCAGCTCGGGACGGCGCTTGGAGACCGCCATTCCGTACAGCCCCGGCTCG
>DATHJG010001048.1:0-15387 GCA_035489875.1 Solirubrobacteraceae bacterium
GCAGGGCGTCGGCTCGGCGACGATCATCCGGCGTCACCTCCTTCCGCACCTCTCCTCGCTCCTGCTCGTGATCGCGGCGCTCAACGGGGCCGCGGTGGTGGCGATCGGAGCGGGGCTCTCCTACCTGGGAGCGGGGATCCAGCCGCCGGCGCCCGAGTGGGGCAACATGGTGTTCGAGGGCCAGGACGCGATCGAGTACGCCCCGCACCTGCTGCTCGTGCCGCTCGGCTTCATCGTCGCCTGCGTCCTCGCCTTCGTCCTCATCGGCGACGGTCTCTCACGACGCGGCTCCGTGCGCCTCCGGCGGTCATGGCTCGACATCTAGGCATACGGGCAGCGCTCGGGGCCGTGACGATCGCGGGCGTGGTGGTGCTCACGTTCGTGCTGATGTTCGTCGTGCCGGGAGACCCGGCGCGCGGCATCGCCGGGCCGCGGGCCGACGCCGAGACGCTGGCGCTGGTCCGCGCCAACCTGCACCTCGACGGCTCGCTCGCCACGCAGCTGTGGAGCTACATGAGCGGCATCGTGCGCGGCGACCTCGGCGTGTCCTACGTCCGGCGGGAGCCCGTGACCGACCTGCTCGCCGCGCGGCTTCCCGCCACGGCGATCCTCGCGTGCGCCGGGCTGGCCCTCTCGGTCGTGCTGGGCTCCGCGCTCGGCGTGTGGGACGGGCTGCGACCGCGACGCAGCCGGCTGCTGGCCACCATCAACGTCGGCCTGCTCTCGATCCCGACGTTCTCGATGGGGTTCACGCTGCTGCTGATCTTCGGCTACAAGCTGTCGCTGTTCCCGATCACCGGCGGCACGGGCGCCGCCAACCTCGTGCTGCCGGCGGTGACGCTCGCGCTCTGGGGCGTCCCGTACTACGCCAGCGTCGTGCGCGACGGCATGCAAGAGGTGCTGGCGGCACCGTACACGCGGACCGCCGTGGGCAAGGGGCTGCCGCGACGCGCGGTGATCACCGGACACGTGCTGCGCAACGCGCTCTCGCCGGTCGTGACCATGGTCGGGCTCGACTTCGCGATCTACATGTCCGGCGTCGTGTTCGTGGAGAACGTCTTCGCGTGGCCCGGCATCGGCCAGCTCCAGACGCAGGCGTTCGGAGATCTCGACCGGCCCGTGCTGATGGGAACCGTGGTCGTCGCCGCCGTGATCGTCGTGGCGGCCAACCTGGCGGCCGACACCGCCCGCATGTTCCTGGATCCGCGCACGCGCGAGCAGCCCGCGTGAGCGCCGACCTCGTCATCTCCGGGCTCCGCGTCGGCTACGGCGACCGGACGGTGATCCACGACGCCTCCCTCGTCGTCCCCGCGGGCCGCACGCTGGTGCTGGTCGGGGAGTCCGGGTCGGGCAAGTCGACGCTCGCGCTGGCAGCGGCGCGGCTGCTGCCACCGACCGCGCGGGTCGACGGCGCCATCCGGCTCGGCGACGTGGACGTGACCGGCCTGACCGGCCGCGCGCTGCGCCAGGCGCGCGGCCGCCTGATCGCGTACGTCCCGCAGGATGCGATGGCGGCGTTGAACCCGCTCCACACCGCCGGCCACCAGATCGCCGAGGTGCTCGAGCTCGCCGGCGCAACGCGGCGTGCGGCCGCCGTCGGAGCGCGCGAGCTGCTCGCCCAGGTCGGGATGCCCGACCCGGAGCCCGTCGCCCGGCAGTACCCGCACCAGCTCTCGGGCGGGATGCGGCAGCGCGTCATGATCGCGATCGCGCTCGCCGCCGAGCCCGAGGTGCTGATCGCCGACGAGCCCACCACCGCCCTCGACGTCACGGTGCAGGCCGGCATCCTGGCGCTGGCGCGCGACCTCCAGGTCCGCCGGCAGACGACCCTGGTCTGGATCACGCACGACTTCGGCGTCGTCGCCGAGCTGGCCGACGCGGTGGCCGTCATGTACGGCGGCCGGATCGTCGAGCACGCGCCGGTGACGGAGCTCTTCGACCGGCCGGTGCATCCGTACACGCGCGGCCTGATCGCCACGACCCGCGATACGCGCGAGGGTGCGCCGCGGACCCCGTTCCACGCGATCGCTGGCTCGCCGCCGCGCGGCGCAGCGCCGCCCGGCTGCCCGTTCCATCCCCGCTGCGGCGTCGCGATGCCGCAGTGTGCGGTCGAGCTGCCCTTGCCGGAAGGGGTTGCGCCGGGCCACGTCGCGGCCTGCCACCGGATCGGTGCGGCGGCGTGACGGACGAAGGGACGCCCCTGCTCGAGCTCGACGGCGTCGGTCATCGGTTCGGCGCCGTGCTGGCACTCGACGACGTCTCGCTCACCGTGCGCGCCGGGACGACGCTCGGCGTCGTCGGCGAGTCCGGCTCCGGGAAGAGCACGCTCGCTCGCGTCATCGTCGGCCTCGAGCGCCCGCGCGAGGGCGTCGTGCGCCTCCGCGGGCAGACGTATCCGCACAGCGCCCGCGGGCTCCGGCCGATCCGG
Organism: Solirubrobacteraceae bacterium; assembly: GCA_035489875.1. Lineage (GTDB taxonomy): Bacteria > Actinomycetota > Thermoleophilia > Solirubrobacterales > Solirubrobacteraceae > DASQMT01. The sequence continues at coordinate 2,429 of DATHJG010001048.1, forward strand.
CGCCGGATCGCCATGATCTTCCAGGATCCGTATGACTCGCTGGACCCGCGTTTCCCGCTCCGCAGGATCATCGACGAGCCGCTACGCGCGCAGGGTCTTCCGCGCCACGACGACCGGCTCGCGGAGCTGCTGCGATCGGTCGGAATGGACGGCGCGCCACTGGACTCCTACCCGGCCGAGTACTCGGGAGGCGAGCGCCAGCGGATCGGCATCGCACGCGCGCTGGCGTCCGAGCCCGAGCTGCTCGTATGCGATGAGCCCACCTCGGCACTCGACGTCTCCGTCCAGGCGCAGATCCTCAACCTCCTGCTGGAGCTGCAGCGCGTGAAGGGCCTGGCCTACGTCTTCGTCTCCCACGACCTCGACGTGGTACGGCGGATGAGCGACGAGCTCGCCGTGATGCAGGCCGGCCGGATCGTCGAGCGGGGGCCGACCGCGGCGGTGTGCGCGGCGCCGAGCCACGCCTACACCCGCACCCTCATGGGCGCGGCGCCTGCCACGCACCCGTCGCTGCGGGCGGGTCGACCGCCCGCGGCCGTTCAGCCCTCGAGCCTCTCGCGCACGTAGTCCTGGAAGTGAGCGATCAGCTGCTCGTCGTGCGCGAGCAGCCGCCCGGCGCCCACGAGCCCGCTCCCGGCGCCGGCCTGCGCGCCCTCCACGAGAGCGGTGTCCTCGGCTCCCACCGCGTCGTCGAACGTGAGAAAATCCGCGATCCACTCCTCCGACACCTCCGGGGCGAAGAAGTAGTCCAGGAAGCCGCGGCAGCGATCGGGCGCCACCGGCCAGACCGGGCCGATGGAGAGGTTCGCCGGTCCCGGCTGGACGTTGACCTTCAGGGACGGGAACAGGAGATGGAACTGCCCTTCCGCCCCGCCGCCGGAGAGGTCGAACGGTCCGTTCCCGGCCAGCGCGTCCGGGTGGGCGGGATTGAACTGGCTGGCGCGCAGGCCCGTGGCCTGCATGGTGAGCCGGCGGTCGTCGATGACGGACACGAGTCCCGGGTGGTTGAGCTGGCAGTGGTAGCACTCGAGGTAGTTCTCCAGCGCGATCTTCCAGTTCGCCTGGATCTCGTACTCGACGCGGTGATGAAAGCGCAGGGCGTTCAGGTCGAGGCCGTGGTCGCGCACCACCTCCGGCAGATCCCCGAGAGCGTCTTCGAGCGGCGCCGCGTCCGGGTCCGGGTTGACGAACACGAAGGGGCCCCAGCTGCCCACGGCCATCGGCACGAGCCCGAGCTGGGACGCGTCGAAGCCGGCATCCGAACCCGTGCGGGGGGCGGCGCGCAGGCAGCCGTCCAGGCCGTAGGTCCAAGCGTGGTAGGGGCATTGCAGCGTGCCGCGCTCGCCGCTGCCGCGCGCCACGATCGAGCCGCGGTGGCGGCATACGTTGGCGAACGCCCGCAGGACGTCGTCGCGGTCGCGCGTGATGACCACCGGCAACCCGGCGACGTGCGCCGCAGCGAAGCTTCCGGCGGCCGTGAGCTCGTCCCGGCGGGCGGCGTACTGCCAGGCGCCGCGGAAGATCCGCTCGTGCTCGCGACGGCCGATCTCCGGGTCCGCGTACCAGGACCACGGCAGCGTCGCCTGCCGTTCGGCAGTCAGGTCGGTCATCCGCCCTCCCGGGGTATCTCGTGGGTCCAGCGGCGGGCCAGGCGGCGCGCCGTGCCTTCGTACGCGTCCAGCGCGGTCGTGACCAGGAAGCGGTCGTGGTCGCACGTCATGGTGCTCTGCACGACCACCCGCGTCCGCCACTCCGCGCCTCCGAGCTCGACGGCGACCTCGCAGTGCGCCTCGGCGGAGAGCGGGTCCCCCTCCACGAGGCGGTAGTGGACGACGTTGCGCTCGCCGAGCTCCTTCGCGCTCCCGTTGAGGACCGAGCGGCTGTCCTTCCAGGCGAAGGTCGCGTCGGCCGCGCCCGAGGCGTGGTCGCGGGCCACCGAGCGCCCGGTCGGACCGATCGCGATCACCTCCTCCGCCAGCGGCGGCGCCGACTCGGGCGCGGCGAACGGCGGGAGCGCGTCGTCGGCCGCCGACGGCCGCCGCGCCGGGAGCTCCAGCCGGCTTGCTCCCCCGGTGATGACGGTCAGCGTGACGGGATCGGGCGACGGCCAGATCCACGGCCAGTACGTCGGCGTGATGGCGAGGCGCAGCAGGTGCCCGGCCGGGACCGCGTAGGACGTCGACTGCATCGGCACCCGGACGGTGACCGCCTCGCCGGGGACCAGCGGAACCACCCGGTCGTGTCCCTCCCGATGCGTCAGGTTCAACACGCCGCGGGCGATCAGGGACGACGTGCCGTCGGGGGCGACCTCGCAGAGGCGTACGGCCACCACCGCGACCGGCCGGTCGGATTCGAGCTCGACGACCGCGGCGGCGTGGCCGAGCAGTTCGAGGCGCTCGTCCAGCGGCGCGGAGTCCCAGCACAGCGAGGCGCCGTCCTCGGCACGCTGGTCGCCCGGCAGATCGGCCGGACCGCCGTCCCCGCACCACACGCCGCCCTCCATCCCCGTCAGCTGGAGCCCGCGGACGGTGCGCCTGGCCGGCTCCGCGGTTCCGAGCGCGTCCGCGCCGAGCGGCAGCGTGAGCGTCGCCACGTTCGGCGACGGCCACGCCGGATCCGCGACCCAGCGGCCCGGTCGCTCGGCGCACCCCGGCACGGGCCCGATGCGCTCCTGCAGCCAGGTCACCAGCTTCGGTTCGTCGAAGAAGCCGTTGTCGGTGCCCTTGAGCGCGCAATCGAAGAAGCGCACGCACTCCTGGAGGAAGCCGATCGCGGGGCCGGGAGCCCCCTCCTCGGGCCACGTGTGCCCCCACGGGCCGATCAGCCCGCGCACCGGGGCGCCCACGTGCTCCACCAGTCGGAGGACGGAGTCGCGGTACCCGTCGGCCCAGCCGCCGACCGCGAAGACGGGACAGGCGATCGCGGCGTGGTGCTCGCACGCCGAGCCCTGCCGCCAGTAGGCGTCGCGGCGCTGGTGCGCGAGCCACGTTCCGACCCACGGCTCGATCGCCTCGAGCCGCTCGTCCCACGCGTCGCGCCACCCGTCTCCCACCACCGCCGGATCGGGTGGCTGGCCGACGTACGCGGCCATGCAGGCCGACCAGTGGACCATGTCCGTTGCGAGGACGCTGCCACCGAAGTAGTGGACGTCGTCGGCGTAGCGGTCGTCGGACGCGTGGATTGCGACGATGCCGCGCAGCGCCGGCGGATGGCGCGCGGCCGCTTGCAGTGCCGAGAACCCGCCCCACGAGACCCCGATCATGCCCACCGCGCCGCTGCACCACGGCTGCCCGGCCAGCCACGCGATGACCGCCTGGACGTCCTCCTGCTCCTGCTCGGAGTACTCATCCTGGATCAGCCCGTCGGAGTCGCCGCTACCGCGCAGGTCCAGGCGCACGCACGCGTAGCCGTGCCCCGCGAGGTAGGGGTAGCGGGTCGCGTCCCGCGCAGCCGTCCTGTCGCCCTTGCGGTAGGGCACCGCGTCGAGCACGGCCGGCACCGGATCGCGCTCCGCGTCCACGGGAAGCCACATCCGCGCGGCGAGCCGGCAACCGTCGGGCAGCGGGATCCAGAGGTGCTCGGTCGTCCGGACGGTGCGCGAGTAGTCGGTTCGGATCTGCACGTAGGGAGGTTGACGCCGTCCAGAAGCGCGGCCTATACTTCCACACTCGATATGCGAAAGCAAGTTTCGCCCAGTGAAACATCGGTCGGCACGCTGGCCCGCGGGTTGGACGTCCTGGGACTCTTCGCACAGGGGCCGCCCGAGCTCTCGCAGAAGGAGATCTCCGACGCCCTGGGGCTTCCCATGCCGACGGTGCATCGGCTCACCGCCGTACTGGCCGAGCGCGGCTATCTCGAGCGTAACGCCGGCACGCGGCGCTTCCGGCTGGGGCTGGAAGTGGCGCGTCTGATCCCGCCGCTGCTCTCGGGCCTGCGGCTCCCGGAGTTCGCCCGCGACCACATCGCCCGGCTGGCCGCCGAGACGGGCGAGACCGTGAATCTGGCCGTGCTCCAGGACTCCGAGATCGTGTACCTGCTGAGCGAGTCCGGGAACCGCCTGCTGACCTCCCAGACGCCGGTCGGGCTGCGCCTGCCGGCCCACTGCACGGCGCTCGGCAAGTGCCTGCTCGCCCAGCTGCCCGACGAGACCGCCCGCGGCGCAGCCGGGGATGAGCCCTACGAGAAGCGCACCTCGGCGACGTGCACCACCTGGCCGGCACTGAGGCGGTTGCTCCACCGGATCCGCCGCGACGGCGTCGCGCGCTCCTGGGAGGAGTACGAGATCGGGCTTGCCTCGATGGCCGTTCCCGTCGCCTGGCTGGACGGACCGGGCAGCGCCGCGGTCAACGTGTCGCTGCCGACGTCGCGCGCCACAGAGGAGTTCCAGGACGAGCTCGTCGGGCGCCTGCGCGCAACCGCCCACCGGATCGAGACCGGCCTCGCGGCCGCGCGGCCGTTCGCGTGGGCGGGCCATGGCGACTGAAGCCGCCGGTCCCGGCGTCGCCGAGGTCACCGCCGAGGCCGACGCGTTCGCGGCGGAGCTGGCGACGCGCATCGCCGGTGAGGATCAGCTGCGCTGGCAGGGCATGCCGTCCGACGGCGACTCCCTCACGGCCTACGCGGCGCTCGGGAAGGCCGGGTGGATCGGGCTGCACTGGCCCGAGCACCTGGGCGGGCGCGGGCTCACGCCGCTGCACACCGTCGCCTGCGAGGAGCGGTTCGGCTACCACTGGCTGCCGCTCTCGGGCTACCTGCTGTCGGTCAAGACCATCGGCAACGCGTTGGGGCGCTTCGCGTCTCCGGCGCTCCAGGAGCGGCTGTTACCGGAGATCGCCGCCGGCCGGCTTGTCTTCTGTCAGGGCTTCTCCGAGCCCGACTCGGGCTCAGACCTCGCCTCGCTACGGACCACCGCGGTCGACCATGGGGACCGGTTCGTGGTCTCCGGCCGCAAGCTGTGGACGTCGAGCGCCGAGGTGGCGGACTGGATCTACCTCGCGGTGCGCACCGGCCCGGGCGAGCGTCATCGCGGCCTCTCCGTCCTCGTCGCGCCGGTCGACTGCCCGGGCGTGACGGTGTCCACGCATGACACGCTCGGCGGCGGGACGATCGGGGAAGTCGTCCTGGAAGACGTCGAGATCTCCCACGACCAGCTCGTGGGCGGGGTCGGCGGCGGATGGTCGGTTCTGATGGGCACGCTGGACCACGAGCGGGTCACCAGCGAGAAGGTCGGCGTCGTCATGTGGCTGCTCGACCAGCTCGACGACGTCGCCACGACGCGCGCGGACCGCGCTCGGCTGCTGCGACTGCGCGGGGAGGCCGAGGCGGCCCGGCTGCACGGCCGCCGGGCGGCGGAGCTGCTGTGGCACGGCCACCCGGCCTCGGAGCAGAGCTCGATGGCGAAGCTGGCCGTCGCCGTGCTGATGCAGCGGCTGGCCGCCGCGGCGGTCGAGATCAGCGGCCCGGCCGGGCTCCTCGAGGAGGGCACCGGCACGCTGCCCGGCCGGATCGCCGCCTTCCACCGGGCCGCGGTGGCGACCACCATCTCCGGCGGCGCAGCCGAGGTGCAGCGCCTCGTGATCGCGCGCAGGGGGCTCGGATGCCCGGCGTAGCCGGCCCGGGGGTGCTGCCGCTCGATGGCCTTCGCGTGCTCGAGCACGCGCAGTACGTCGCCGGCCCGTTCGCCGGCATGCTGCTCGCAGATTTGGGCGCCGACGTGATCAAGGTCGAGCCCCCGACCGGAGACGCCTGGCGCCGCTACGAGCCGTTCGCGGATGGAGAGAGCCGGTACTTCTACGCGCTGAACCGCAACAAGCGCTCCGTCGTGATCGACCTCAAGACACGCTCCGGCCTGTCGGCAAGCCGCGCGCTGCTCCGTACCGCCGACGCGGTGGTGCACAACTTCCCGCTCGAGCGGGCCGCCCGCTTCGGACTGGACCGCGAGAGCGTGCGCGCCGCCAACCCGCGCGCGGTGTGGTGCACGGTGTCCGCGCTCGGCAGCGATGGCCCCGACGCGGGAGTGACGGCGTTCGACCTGGTCGCCCAGGCGCTCTCTGGACTCCTCGTGGCCGACCCCCGTCCGGGCGACGAGGTGCCGCGCCGTGCCGGCGGCATCGCGATGGCCGACTTCACCGCCGGGCTCCTCTGCGCGATCTCCGTTCTGGCCGGCCTGGTCGCGAGGCGTGGAGCGGACGACGCGCCCGGGATCGAGGTCTCTCTCCTGGGCGCGGCGCTGGCCGTCCAGGCGCAGCGGTTCGTCGCCGTCGAGTCGCTCGACGGCCACCGCTCCGGCCCGGAGGACGCCGACGCCGTCGCGACGCCCGCGGACCTCGCCCGGCAGGCCGAGCACGTGCAGGCGGCCGACGAGCTCGAGCCGTACTACCGCGCGTACCGGGCGGCGGACGGCTTCTTCGTGCTGACGTGCCTCAACGTGACGCAGCGCCGGATGACCCTGCGGCTGCTGGGTCTGGAGGACCCGTTCCTCGATGATCCGCAGGCCGTGCCGGCATCCGAGGCCGAGCGCGACGAGCGGCGGGGCCTCGTGGCACGCTTCGAGGAGCTGCTCGTGCAGGAGCCCGCCGCGCACTGGATCGCGCGCCTGAGCGACGCCGGGGTGCCCGCTGCGCGCGTGCGCAGGCTCGATCAGCTCTACGACGACCCGCAGGCCCAGGCGAACGGGCTGGTGCAGGAGGTGGAGGCCCCGGCCGCCGCAGGGGTCCGGCTGCTGGGGGGAGTGTTCAAGGTGGACGGCTCGCCGACGAAGGCGCGGCACGGAGTACCCGCGCTCGGCCAGCACACCCGCGAGGTCCTGGGCGCGCCTGCGCCGGAACGGGAGTGATCGCATGCCGCACGAAGCAACCGACTTCGCCGAGGCGGTCGCCACGGCCGCGGGCCGGGCGCTCACCCCCCCGGACGCGTGGCACCCCGGAGTGATCGAGGACGATCGCTGTCCCGCGCTGTCGCGTGCGCTTGCCGAGATGGGCTGGCTCGAGCTCGCGGCGGACCCGTCGCTGGTGGCGCTCGTCGCGCCCGCCGCGCTCGAGCTGGGACGCCGGCTGGCGCCGCTGTGCGACATCGACGGGCTGCTCGGCGGCAGCCCGCTCGTCGGCGGCCTGGTCCGCTACGGCGCCGACCGCGGCGTCGAGCTCGACGCGAGCGGGAGCCTCGCGATATACGCCATCGACGAGGCCGTGCCAGTCGCCTACGGCGACGCCCAGGGCGTGGCCCGCGTGCTCGCGCTTCATGCGGTGGACGCGCCCGCGCCGGAGGACGCGGCGCTCCGCACCGCGGCCTGGACGGCGGCGACCGCCGGCTATCTCGCCGGACTGGCCGAGTGGGCGCTCGAAACCGCCGTGGAGTACACCAAGCGCCGCCGGGCGTTCGGCTCCACCCTGGCGGCGCTCGGTCCCGTCCAGCAGCGCCTGGCCGACGCGGCCACCGCCAGCCGCGGCATGAGCCTGCTCGCGCACGCCACGCCAGGTCCGGCGGCGCTCGCCCATGCGGGCGCCGCGGCCGTGGACGTGACCGCAGCGTGTCAGCAGGTTGTCGGAGCCGTTGGGTTCACGCTCGAGTTCCCGCTCCAGCGCGCGTTTCGGCGCGCCCGCGCGATGCAGCTCTGGTCCGACGCGTTCGTCGAGCCGGGGGGCGACCGCGCCGGAGGTCACGTGGCGGCCACGCGCGCCGCCGCGGTGCCGTCCTGATGGCCACGCACATCGTCACCGGCGGCTCGGCCGGGATCGGGCTCGCGATCGCGCGGAGGCTCGCCGCCGACGGGCACGAGCTCGTGCTCGTCGCACGACGACGCGGCCCGCTCGAGGAGGCCGCCGCTGCCCTCGCCGCGGAAGGGACCAGCGTCACCGTCGCCGACCTGGATGTGCGCGACGCGGAGGCGGTCGGGCGGCTCGTCGACGGGCTGCCCGCCGTCGACGGTGTGGTCAACAACGCGGCGGGCAACTTCGCGTGCCCGGCCGTGGACCTCTCTCCCAACGGCTTCCGCGCCGTGGTCGAGATCTCCCTCTACGGGTGCTTCCACTTCTCCACCGCCGTCGCCCGCCGGCTCATCGCCGAGGATCGTCCGGGCGCCGTGCTGAACATCGTTGCAACCTACGCCTGGACCGGAGCGCCGGGCGTGTCGCACTCCGCGGCCGCCAAGGCGGGGATGGTGGCGTTCACGAAGTCGGTCGCGCGCGAGTGGGCGCCGCACGGCATCCGCGTCAACGCGCTCGCACCCGGATTCGTCCCGACCGAGAACGCGGTCGCCGGGCTGCTGCCGACGGAGGACGCCCGCACGCGGATGCTGTCGCACATCCCGCTCGGCCGGTTCGCCGACGCGGCGGAGGTCGCGGAGCCCGCCTCGTTCCTCATGTCCGACCGGGCGTCCTACATCACCGGTTCGGTCCTCACCGCCGACGGTGGCCGGTCGCTGGGCCAGGCGCTCCACGAGCCGCGCTGAGCCGCGGCGTCAGCCGCCGGCAGTCGACCGCGGACGGGCGGGCTACCCGGCGGTCGCCACCCCGCAGAACCGCATCGCCGCGATCGCCGACACCCACCAAGCCGACCTGCGGATCCACGCGCGTACCGAGGGAGGACTGGACATCCAGGTCGACTTCCCACAACCCCGGCACGCCACGCCGCCACCGGCGCCGGACGCCCGAACCTGAGCGCCGTGGCAATGAACGCGCCGGCTGCGTGATCGGTGCACCGGCCGGATGCTGCCGGTGGTCACGATGTCCCCGCCCGTCTCGCCGCCAGCAGGGTCGAACCAGCCCTCCGTCGCCTCGATGACGCCATCGAGCGTGATGTTCTCGGTGACGATCAGGTCACGCATGCGTTGCTCTCCCTGGCTGCTCTCGCCGGATGGCGCCTCAGTACTCCACACGGAAATTCCCGATGAAGGTGATCGTGTTGCCCGCGGGATCGCGGATGGCGGATAGCTGCACGCCCTTGTTCACCGTCTCGATCGCTCCGAGGGTCAGCCCCCTTCCCGAGACGTCTGCGACGTGCTGGTCCAAGTCGTCCACCGCGAAGTTCAACAGCGCCGAGCCGGCGCGATCGGCGTCGAGAGTGACCTGGACCCATCCACTGTCGGTCACCCGCCATTCGACGAGCCGACCCTCCATCGGCAGGTTGTCGGCGGGACGGCCGAGCAGACGCTCATACCAAGCGTGCGCAGCTTCGAAGTCGGCCACTGGGACGACGGCGAGGACATGTTCAATGGACATCGTTTCCTCCGATCTGGTCCCTCCTTACGTGTAGACAGAGCCAGAGCCTCGAACTCATCGGTCGCGATCGAGCCACCACGGAACGGCTCGGCGCCGATCTCGCGGTTCGTGCGGCCGGCGGCGACGAGGCGCAGGACGTCGCGCTCGCGTGCCGTGAGGTCGAGGCTGTCGGCGGCGGTGTCCGCGGTGTCGCCGAGCTCGACGCGGCCGCGCCGCGCCAGCGCTCTCGATTCGTATCTGCGCTCGATTCACGGCCCAGGCTGCCGGCGCGACACGACTATCTGACTCGGACCCGCGTTGCGTTACGCGAAGTGGCGTAGCGCCGCGCGGGTGGCCTCGTCGGCGGGCGCGAACTGCGTCAGCCGCAGGTCGGGGTGCTCGGTCGGGATCGACTGCAGGTGGTACAGCCGCAGCGGGCCCAGCGTCGGGTGGTCGACGAGCTTGGTGCCGAGGTGGCCGGTGAGGACCTCGTGCTCTGTCCACAGGGCCCGGAACCTTTCGCTCTCGCGCTCGAGCGCGTCGATCAACAGCGCGAACCCGGCGTCGCCGATTCGCCGCGCGTGCTCGGCACGGAAGCGGGCGAGCGTGGCGCGCGCAGTGGCGTCCCATTGATCCCCGCGCCGTTCGGTGCTCGTGAACAGCCACCAGAGCAGGTTCGGCGGGCCGTCGGGTGCCGAGGCCGGGACCCCGAGCAGGCCGGCCGCCGCCCTGTTCCACGCGAGCACGTCGGTGCGCGGGCTGAGCAGGTAGGCCGGGTGCGGCGCGAGCGCGTCGACGAGCGCCCGCAGCTCGGGCGGCGCGTCGTGCGTGTAGCCCGCGTCGGCCAGCGGCAGTTCGACGCGTGCGAGGTGAAAGAGGTGGGCGCGCTCGCCGGTGTCGAGCTCGAGCACGCGCGCCAAGGCATCGAGTACCTGCGGGGAGGGATGGATGTCGCGGCCCTGCTCCAGCCACGTGTACCACGACAGACCGACGCCTGCGAGCTGCGCGACCTCCTCGCGGCGGAGCCCCGGGGTGCGGCGCCGGCCGTTGCGCTCGATGCCCACCCGCTCGGGCGCCACCTGAGCCCGGCGTTGACGCAGAAAGTCAGAGAGCTCGGCGCGGCGCGCCTCTGAGGGTGGTGGTGCGAGTCCCACGATCGATACCCATCTTGTCCGGCGGTCGAGCGTACCGCAGTCTCGCTGCATGCTCACTCCGAACCAGACCGCATCTCTCGGCGCCCACACCGTCAACCGCATCGGCTTCGGCGCGATGCAGCTCGCCGGTCCCAACGTCTTCGGCCCGCCACGCGACCCCCAAGCGTCGCGCGCCGTGCTGCGCCGGGCGATCGAGCTCGGCGTCGATCACATCGACACCTCGCAGTTCTATGGCCCGGGCGTCGTCAACGAGCTGATCCGCGAGGCGCTCGCGCCGTACCCCGCCGGCCTGCGGATCGTCTCGAAGGTCGGCGGCAAGCGCGACGACGCCGGCGCGTGGCTGCCGGCCCAGCGTCCGGAGGAGCTGCGCGCGGGCGTCGAGGAGAACCTCGCGACACTCGGCGTCGAGTCGCTTGCCGCCGTCAACCTGCGCCTCATGGATGCCGACCCCAGCGGCGCGGCCCCGCTCGTCTCGCTCGCCGAGCAGCTCGGCACCATGGAGGATCTGCGCCGCGAGGGCAAGATCGAGTCGATCGGGATCAGCAGCGCCAAGCGGGCAACGGTGGAGGAGGCGCTTGAGCTCGTCGACGTCGTGTGCGTTCAGAACGCGTTCAGCATCGTGCAGCGCGACTCACAGGATGTGCTCGAGCTCTGCGCTGAGCGCGGGATCGCGTTCGTCCCGTTCTTTCCGCTCGGATCCGCGTTCACCGGCGGCCCGGCCGCGATCGCAGCGGACCCGGAGGTCATCCAGGTCGCTGCGAAGCACGGCGTATCGACGTCGCAGATCGCGCTCGCCTGGCTGCTGCACCGCGACCCGCACATCCTGCTGATCCCCGGCACGTCGTCGATCGGTCACCTCGAGGAGAACCTCCACGCCGCGACCGTGGCGCTCGACGACGACGACCTCGCCGCGCTCGAGCACGTGCGCCAGGTCGGCAACCCGCTGGAGGCGGTGCACGACTAGCCAGGGCGTGCCAGCACGATGGTCGGGCTCCGCGAGGCGGAGCCCGACCCTCCGCCGTCTCGTACGAGACGCCGCGGATCGGCCTCAGAGCGGCAGCGTGGCGGCGATCCGGGTGCCTCGGCCCCACCGGCTCTCGACTCGCAGACGGCCTCCGAGCGCGGCGACACGGTCGTTGAGTCCGAGCAGGCCGGTTCCGTCGGGGCGCGCGCCGCCGACTCCGTCGTCCCGTACGTCGAGGTGCAGCACGCTGTCTTCGACCCACGCCTTGACTTCCGCGCTCCGGGCGCGGGAGTGCTTGACGACGTTCGTGAGCGCTTCGGCGACGACGAAGTAGGCGCTGGCCTCGATCTCGGCCGGGAGCCGCTCGCTGGCCACGGCCACGTCGACGGGCACGCGCACGCGCGACACCAGCGCGTCGACGCCGGCCCGCAATCCGCCGCGGGCCAGAACCGGGGGCAGGATGCCGTGCGCCAGCTCGCGCAGCTCGGCGTTGGCCCGCTCAGCCTGATCGAGCGCCTCGACGACGAGCGCATCCGCCGACTCGCCGTCGTTCTGCGCCGCGCCGGTCGCGAGCTTGAGCGTGACGATCGTCTGCACGAGGCGCTGCTGTGCCCCGTCGTGCAGATCGCGCACGACGCGGCGGCGAGCGTCGTCGCCGGCCGTGAGCAGACGGGCACGCGAGGCAACCAGCTGGGTGCGGCCGTCGGCGTTGGCGATCGCCGTGGCCACGAGCTCGGTGAAGTCGGCCATGCGCTGCTCGGTGTCGGCCGCCAACGGTTCGCGTCCCGTCGCCACGATCGTCGCACCCCAGAGTCGCCCCCCGACGAGGACCGGCGTGGCAACCGAGGAGGCGATTCGCATGCTGTGGATGGTGTCGCCGAAAACGCGGGAAGCCCGGGCGTTCTCGTCAATGCGCACCGAGCGGTCCGTTTGCACGACCGCGGCCATGATCATCGAGGGCTCGAGCTTCCAGTGGCTCCCCACCGGCATCTCGTCGGCCCCGGCGCCCCAGCGGGCGACGACCGTCGTCATGTCGTCGGGATCGAGGCGGGCGATCGCGGCGGTGTCGGCGCCGAGGAGGCGACCGAGCTCGTTCGCGACCGCCGTGAACACGTCGGCCGGCGGCGCCGCCTCCGCGACGAGCGTCGCGACCCGCCGCAAGGCCGCCTGCTGGTCCGAGACCCGTTCGAGCGCCGCGCGCGACTCGGCGTTCGCGATCGTGGTGGCGACGAGCTCGCCGAAGTCGGCCAGGCGCTGCTCGGTGTCGGCCGGGAGTGTGCGATCACGCGTGGACACCACCACCACTCCCCAAAGGTGCCCTTCGACCACGATCGGGGCGCCGACCGAAGTGCTCATGCGCCCCTCGCGGGCGATATCAGCGAGCGCGCCCGTTGTCCTTTCGAAGCTGCCCTGGCGGGCCGCCCGTCCCGTGCGGAACACGGCCCCAATGGCGTTGCCGCCCTCGAGCGTGACGCGCGCGCCAACGCTGACGGGGAGGTCGACGTCGGTCTCCAGCGCGAGCACGGTGACCGTCTCGTCCGGCTCGTAGCGGGCCAGTGCCGTCGCGTTCGTGCCCAGGAGCCGACAGACCTCCCTGGCTGTCACAGCAAACACCTCCGCCGGCGCGGCGCCGCGCGCGACGAG
>DATHJG010001049.1:0-7777 GCA_035489875.1 Solirubrobacteraceae bacterium
CTCGTTGCCGCGGCGCCACGTCGCGCCCCCGTCGTCGGATAGCCAGACGCCGGCGGCGGAGATCCCGAGCGCGAGCCGCTCGGGCCGGCCGGGCCACGGCACGATCGAGTGCAGGCAGAGCCCGCCGGCGCCGGGCTGCCAGCGCGCCCGGCCGGGCTGCTCCCACAGGCCGCGGTTGAGCTCGAACGTGGCGCCGCCGTCGCGGCTCTCCAGCAGCACGCCCGGGTCGCCGCCGGCGTAGATCGTGCCGTCGTCCGCGCCCGGCACCAGCACCCAGATGCGCTCGAGCGCCGCGTCGCCCCCCTCGGGGAGGGCGACGCCCTGCGCCTGCTCCCACTCGCCCGCCGGGTCGTCGGTGTGCCAGATCTTCGGGCCGTAGAACGGCGACGTCACCGAGGCGAGCACGCGGCCGGAGCGCGGGTCGCGCACCGCGTACTCGACCGGCTCGCCGGCGAACGCGCGCGCAGTCACGTCGAACGGAGCGCCCGGCTCGCCCTCGAGCACGAACAGCCCCTTCTTCGTCCCGAGGAGCAGCTCGGTCATCGTCCCCCCGAGAGCGCGGGGAGCACGTCGATCCGGTCCTCCGGCTCGACCGGCGTCTCCTGTGCGCCGAGCTCGCCGTTGACGAACACGTTGATGTGCCGCCGCAGCGCGCCGCGCTCGTCGAGGATCCAGCCACTCGTCGCGGGATGCTCGCGCTCGAGCTCGTGCAGCAGCTCGCCGACCGAGGCGCCGGCGAGCGCGTGCTCGGCGCGGTCGCCGGCGAGTTGCTTGAGCGGACCCCTGAGGCGCACGAGCGGCATGCCCGGATCCTAGATCAGTCGGGAAGTAGAGGTTTGCGCCCGGCCTCATCCGGCGACCTGGAGGGCAGCTTCCACCCCGGACGGGCAGACTGGGTATGAACGCGATATCGAGGGCGGTGGTCCGAGCACGGATCGCCGCCCTCGCTGCGTCAAGACGCCCGCACTTCCGCCGTTCGATCGGGCGACTTTGGTTGACAGGCTGGCTAAAGTCCGGCGCTCGGGCAGTCAGAGGGAGGATGTGATGCACACCCGCCGGACCGGCGCGTGGCTCATCGGGAGCCGCGGCTCGGTCGCCACCACCACCATCACCGGCGCCGCAGCCATCGCGGCGGGGCTCGCGCCCGCTACCGGTGTCGTCACGATGGGCGCGCCGTTCGCGGACGTCGGGCTGCCCGAGCTGGGCGACATCGTCTTCGGCGGGCACGACGTCGTCGAGACGCCGCTCGCCGTGCGCGCCGCGCGCCTCGTCGACGGCGGCGTGATCCCGCCCGGGATCCCCGAGGCCGTCGCAGGCCGGCTCGCCGCCGCGGAGGTCGAGATGCGCTCCGGCATCACGTACCGCGAGGCGCGTTCGGAGCCGCGCGCGGCGGTCGGCCGCGTCACCGCCGACCTGCGCGCGTTCCGCGAGCGCCACAAGCTCGATCGCATCGTCGTGCTGAACGTGTGCTCCACCGAGCCGCCGGCCGAGCCGCACCCGGCCCACGCCGACGCCGGCGCGCTGTTGAGCGCACTCAACCGCGGTCTCGGCGTGCTCCCGCCGAGCTCGCTCTACGCGCTCGCCGCGATCGAGGAGGGCTGCGCGTTCATCGACTTCACGCCGTCGACCGGCGCGCGCCTGCCCGCGCTGGCGGCGCTGGCCGAGACGCACGAGGTGCCGCTCGGCGGCAGCGACGGCAAGACCGGCGAGACGCTGATGAAGTCCGCGGTCGCGCCGATGTTCTCCGCCCGCGCGCTGCGCGTGCGCTCGTGGGCCGGCGCGAACCTGCTCGGCGGCGGTGACGGCGAGGCGCTGGCCGACCCCGTGCGCGCCCAGTCGAAGATCAACTCCAAGGGGCGGATCCTGGACGAGATCCTGGGCTACGCCGTCGAGGCGCCGGTGCGGATCGACTGCGTCCGCGACCTCGGCGAGTGGAAGACGGCCTGGGACCACATCGCGTTCGAGGGCTTCCTCGGCGTGCGCATGAAGCTGCAGTTCACGTGGGAGGGCTGCGACTCGGCGCTGGCCGCGCCGCTGCTGCTCGACCTCGCCCGGCTCGGCTCGCTCGCGCTCGAGCGCGGGGAGACCGGCTTCGTGGAGGAGCTCGCGTTCTTCTTCAAGGATCCGGCCGGGACGACCGAGCACGCGCTCGACCGCCAGTTCACGATGCTCGAGCGCTGGGCGCTCCAGGAGATCGCCGCGTGAGGGCTCCGGCCCTTCACGCGGTCGCCGAGCTGGTCCGCCTGCCCGCCGTGCTGTCGGTCCCCGGAGACGTGCTCGTCGGCGCCGCCGCGTCCGGCCAGGTGCGCGACGTGCCGCGCGCCGCCGGCCTCGCCGCCGCCTCCTCATGCCTCTATCTGGCCGGGATGGCGCTCAACGACTACGCCGACCGCGACGTCGACGCGGTCGAGCGGCCCGGCCGGCCGATCCCGTCCGGGCGCGTCACGCCCGGCTTCGCGCTCGGCCTCGCGGGCGGGCTGACCGCGGCGGCGGCGGGGCTCGCGGTGGCGGCCGACGGGCCGCGCGCGCTGAAGGTGCTCGCGCCGCTCGCCGCGACCGTGTGGGCGTACGACCTCGCGCTGAAGCAGACGCCCGCGGCCGTCACCGGCATGTCGGCGTGCCGCGCGCTCGACGTGCTGATGGGCAGCGGCGCCCACGGCGCCCGTGCCGCACTACCGTCCGCCGCGGTCGTCGGCGCGCACATCGGCGTCACCACCACGGTCTCGCGCAGCGAGGTCGGGGGCGCGACCGCGACGCTCCCGCTCGCCGCGCTCGCCGCGACCGCCGGCGTCGCGGTGGTGGCCGGCGCGCTCGCCGCCCGCCGCAGCGGCTCGCCGCTGCGCGCGCTCGCCGCGGCGGGCCTCGTCGGCGCGTACGCGACCGTCGTCGGCCGCGCCCACGCCGACGCCGCGCGCGACCCGTCGCCCGAGCGCCTGCAGCGGGCGGTCGGCGCCTCCGTGCTCGGCCTGATGCCGCTGGAGGCGGGGCTCCTCGCCGGCGCCGGCGCGCTCGTCCCGGCCGGCGGCGTCGCGGCGCTGTGGCCGCTCGCCCGCTCGCTGGCCCGCCGGCGGTCGGTCACGTGACCGCCGCCGGACGCTTCAAGCCCACCGCCGTCGGCAACGGGCTGCGCTACGGCTACGTCACCAACGGGCTCGTCGGCCACCGCCTCGAGGATGCGCTGCGGCTGCTCGCCGACTGCGGCTACGACGGCGTCGCGCTCACGCTCGACCACGTCCACTTCGATCCCGACGCGCCGCTGATGAGCTCGCGCGCCACGACGCTGCGCTCGCTGCTCGACGAGCTCGGGCTCGACTGCGTGGTCGAGACCGGCGCGCGCTTCGCGCTCGACCCGCGCCGCAAGCACTTCCCCACGCTGCTGACCGAGGGGCGCGGCAAGCGCGTGCGGATGCTCTGCCGCGCGGTCGACGTCGCGGCCGAGCTCGGCTCCCCGGTCGTCTCGCTGTGGTCGGGCGCGGCGCCGTCCAACCTCACGCCCAGCGTCGCGTGGGAGCGGCTGCTGGAGGGCGTCGACCGGGTGATCGCGCACGCGGACCGGCGCGGCGTGAGGCTCGGGTTCGAGCCGGAGCCCGGCATGTTCGTCGAGCGCCTGGACGACTTCGAGGCGCTCGACCGCCGGCTCGGCAACCCGCCGGCGCTCGGCCTCACGCTCGACATCGGGCACTGCGTGTGCCTGGAGCCCGAGCCGGTCCCCGACTGCGTGCGCCGCGCCGCCCCGCGGCTCGTGCACGTGCACATCGAGGACATGCGCCGGGGCGTCCACGAGCACCTGATGTTCGGCGACGGCGAGCTCGACCTGGCGGTCGCGCTCGCCTCGCTGTCGGAGATCGGCTACGGCGGCCTGGTCGCGGTGGAGCTGTCGCGCCACGCCCACGCCGCGCACGAGACGGTGCCGCGCGCGATCGCGCTCCTGCGGGGCCGGGAACGCGAGGAGGTGACGACGTCATGAGCGATCTCTGGGGCGCGCTCGAGGAGCGCGTCTCGCCCGACGCGCTCGCCTGGGTGCGCGAGTCGGTGGCGGCGATCGAGGCCGACCCCGGGGCGGTGCGGACGCGCTTCCCGATGGCGGGGCGCAAGGCCGGCCGCGCGCCGCTGGACCCGGACGCGAGTCCCGACGACGTGCACGCCTGGACCGTCGACGACGCCGCCCGGGCGCTGCTGCTGGTGGCGCTGGGCGACGGGGTGGAGGCGGAGCTCGCCGACCTCTACCGCTTCGGTGACGCCGCCGAGCGCCGCGGCCTGCTGCGCGCGCTGCCGTACCTCCCGGTCGGCGACCGCGCGATGGGGATCGTGGACGACGCGATCCGCACGAACGACACGCGCCTCGTCGCCGCCGCGCTCGGGCCGTACGCGACCGCGCACCTCGACGACGCCGCCTACGATCAGGCCGTGCTGAAGTGCGTCTTCATCGGCGTCCCGATCGCGCCGCTGGACGGGCTCCCCGCCCGCGCCACGGCGGAGACGGCGCGGATGCTCGCCGCGTTCGTGCACGAACGCGTCGCCGCGGGGCGCGACGTGCCCGCCGAGGTGTGGGGAGTGATCGACCGCCATCCCCCCGCCGAGGAGCTGGCCGCGATCGACGCCGAGCGCGGGAGCGAGTTCGCGGATCGCCGCGAGGCAGCGGAGCGGGCGCTCGCGCATCATCACCAGGGAGGAGTCGCATGAGGATCTTCGAGCCGCACGCGCACATGACGTCGCGGACCACCGACGACTACGAGGCGATGGCCGCGTCGGGCGTGAAGGTGCTCGTCGAGCCCGCGTTCTGGCTCGGTCAGCCGCGCAGCTCCGTCGGGTCGTTCATCGACTACTTCAACTCGCTGCTCGGCTGGGAGCGCTTCCGCGCCGCCCAGTTCGGCATCCGCCACCACTGCACGATCGGCCTCAACCCCAAGGAGGCCAACGACGACGCGCTGCGCCGCGAGGTGCTGGCGCTGCTGCCGCGCTACCTCGCCAAGGACGGCGTCGTCGCGGTGGGGGAGATCGGCTACGACGCGATGACCCCGGCCGAGGACGAGGCGCTCCGCGCGCAGTTCGACCTCGCGCGCGAGTTCGAGCTGCCGGCGCTTGTGCACACGCCGCACCGCGACAAGGCGGCCGGCACGCGCAAGACGCTCGAGCTCGTGGAGGAGACCGGCGTCGCGCCCGAGACGGTCCTGATCGACCACAACAACGAGCTGACCGTCAAGGAGGTCCACGCGTCGGGCTGCTGGGCCGGCTTCTCGATCTACCCGAACACCAAGATGGACGAGTACCGCATGGTGCGGGTCCTCGAGGACGTCGGGACCGACCGGATCCTGATCAACTCGGCGTGCGACTGGGGCGTGTCGGACCCGCTGAAGGTCGCCAAGACGGTCGCCGCGATGCGCGCGGCCGGCTTCGACGAGGACGACGTCGACAAGGTCGTCTGGCGCAACCCGCTGGAGTTCTTCGCGCAGAGCGGGCGGCTGATCCTCGACGACCTCGGCGAGCGCGACCTGGCCGCGACGTTCGAGGGCAACACGCTGCTGCGCGGGGAGCGGTAACTCATTGCGCCTGCGCCACCCGGATGGCAGCCTCCTGCACCTGGCGTACTGCTCCAACGTCCACCCCGCCGACGACCTCGACGGGGTGGCCGCGCAGCTCGAGCGCTACGCCGCGCGCGTGCGCGAGCGCCTGGACGCGCCGGTGCTGGGCGTCGGCCTGTGGGTGGCGGCGCCGGCGCTCGCCGACACCGCGGCCGCGGAGCGGCTGCGCGCCCAGCTCGACCGGCTCGGGCTGGAGGTGGTGACGCTCAACGGCTTCCCGTACACGGCGTTCCACGCGCCCGTGGTCAAGCTGGAGGTCTACCGCCCGAACTGGGCGGACGCGCAGCGGCGCGACTACACGCTCGGGCTGGCGCGGCTGCTCGCCCGCCTGCTGCCCGACGACGTGGAGGACGGATCGATCTCCACGCTCCCGCTCGGATGGCGGACGGAGTGGGACGAGGCCGACCAGGCGGCGGGCAGGCTCGCGCTCGAGCAGGTCGCGTTCGGGCTGGCCGAGCTCGAGGACGAGACCGGCAAGCGGATCCGGCTCGCGCTCGAGCCCGAGCCCGGCTGCACGATCGAGACGGTCGCGCAGGCATCCGAGTTCCTCGCCGGCCTGGCGCCCGAGTGGATCGGGCTCTGCCTCGACGCCTGCCATCTCGCCGTCCAGTTCGAGGATCCCGACGGCGCGCTCGCCCAGCTCGCCGACGCCGGGGTGCCGGTGGTGAAGGCGCAGGTCTCGAGCGCGCTGCGCGTGCCGGAGCCGGCGACCGCCCGCGCGTTCCTCGACGACTTCGCCGAGCCGCGCTTCCTGCACCAGGTGCGCGAGTGCGTCGGCGGCCGCGTGGCGGGCACCGACGACCTGCCCGAGGCGCTCGACGGCGGGCTGCCCGCGAGCAGCGAGTGGCGCGTGCACTTCCACGTGCCGGTGCACGCCGCCGAGCACACCACGCAGGACGAGCTCGACGCCACGCTGGCCGCGCTCGCCGGCGGGCCTGTGCCCGTCACGCGCCACCTGGAGGTGGAGACCTACACGTGGGGCGTCCTGCCGGACGGGCCGGGCGGCGACGACGGGCTCGTCGAGGGCCTCGCCGCCGAGCTGGCCTGGACGCGCGACCGCCTCGTCGCCCTCGGAGCGGAGGAGATCCGATGACCCTGGTCCTGATCGACGCCGTCGGCCTCACGCCGCGCGCGCTCGCCCACATGCCGCGCCTGTCCAGGCTCGCCGCCGACGGCTTCCAGGCCCGCCTGGACCCGGTGCTGCCGGCGGTCACGTGCAGCGTGCAGAGCTCGATCCTCACCGGCCTCGCGCCGACCGATCACGGCATCGTGGGCAACGGCTGGTACTTCCGCGACCTCGGCGAGGTCTTCCTCTGGCGCCAGCACAACAAGCTCGTCCAGGGCGAGAAGGTGTGGGAGACCGCGCGGCGCTCGAAGCCGGACTTCCGCGTCGCCAACGTGTGCTGGTGGTACGCGATGGGCGCCAGCACCGACTTCACCGTCACGCCGCGCCCGATCTACCACGCGGACGGGCGCAAGTCGCCCGACTGCTACACCGACCCGCCGGAGCTGCACGACCGGCTGACCGGCCCGCTCGGCGAGTTCCCGCTGTTCACGTACTGGGGGCCCACAGCGAGCATCGCGTCGTCGAAGTGGATCGCGGCCGCCGCCGCGAAGCTGCTGCGCGAGGAGTCCCTCGACCTGCTGATGGTCTACCTCCCGCATCTCGACTACGACCACCAGCGCTTCGGCCCGGCCGCGCCGGAGTCCGCCGAGGCGGCGCGCGAGCTCGACGCGGTCGCCGGTGACCTGGTGGACGCGGCGCGCGGGCGGGGCGACACGGTGGTCGTCCTCTCCGAGTACGGGATCACCGACGCGCGCCGCCCGGTCGACGTCAACCGCGCGCTGCGCCGCGCCGGCCTGCTCGAGGTCTACACGCAGGCGGGCATGGAGTACCTCGACCCGTGGACGTCGCGCGCGTTCGCGGTCGCCGATCACCAGGTGGCGCACGTCTACGTCCGGGAGGCGTCCGACGTCCCCGCCGCGCGCGAGGCGCTCGCCGGCCTGCCCGGCATCGACCTCGTGCTCGAGGGCGACGATCGCGCGGCCGCCGGCCTCGGCCACGAGCGCGCGGGCGAGCTGGTGCTGGTCGCCGACCCGGACGCCTGGTTCACGTACTACTACTGGCTCGACGACGAGCGCGCGCCCGACTTCGCGCGGCAGGTGGAGATCCACCGCAAGCCCGGCTACGACCC
>DATHJG010001050.1:0-2937 GCA_035489875.1 Solirubrobacteraceae bacterium
GCGATCGTGCGCGGATCGCCCCAGCCCCACACCGGACCCTGCACCGCGCCGAGCGCGAGCGTGCCCACCGCTGCGATCGCGAGCAGCGAGCCGAGCAGGTCCGGACGGCTCACCAGCGACCGGACCGGGGGAGCCGGCATCCGCCGCCCGAGTACGAGCGCCGCGAGCCCGACCGGGAGGTTGACCAGGAACACGAGCCGCCAGCCCCCGAGATCGACCATCAGCCCGCCGAGCACCGGCCCGAGCGCCGACGCGAGCGCGGCGACGCCCGCCATGACGCCGATCACCTTCATCCGCTGCTCCGGCGGGAACGCCGCCATCACGAGCAGCTGCGAGGCGGGCACGAGCAGCGCGCCGCCGCCCGCCTGGAGCACGCGCGCGGCGACCAGCAGCGGCACCGACGGCGCCGTCGCGCACAGCACCGAGCCGAGCGTGAACGCGGCCAGCCCGGCGAGGAACAGCCGGCGCCCGCCGACGACGTCCGCGTACCGCCCACCGGGGACGAGCAGCGCCGCGAACACGAGCCCGTAGGCGCTGAGGATCCACGACAGCCCGGCCAGCGTCGCGCCCGAGAACGACGCGCGGATGTCGGGGAACGCGACGTTCACGATCGTCGCGTCGAGGTAGACGAGGAACGAGGACGCGGACGCGACCGCGAGCACGGCGGCCGGCCGCAGGGCGGGACGCAGACGCGCCCCGCCCTGCAGCCCGGCGACCGCGCTCATGCCGCTTGCCGGTCCTCGCCGGCCGCGGGAGCGGGCGGCTCGGGGAGTGCTGAGACACGGAAGATCGCCGGGTCGGGCGGGACGAGCCCGAGCTCGGCGAGGCGGCGGGAGAGGCCGGCGCGCAGTTCGGCTGCGGCGATGTCGGCTGGGGACATGGGGAGGTCCTTCGGTCGGGGAGGTAATACGAACGATCGTGCTTTTTACCACATGCACGAACGATCGTGCTACTTTCTCGGCAGCGATGAGCTTGATCGAGGACATCCCGACCGCGCCGGATCCCTCCGACGGCCGGAAGGTCCGCGGCGACCGCACCCGCCGCGCGATCCTCACCGCAGCCGTGAACGTGGCGTCGGTCGAAGGGCTGGAGGGCCTGTCGATCGGCCGCCTCGCCACCGAGCTGGAGATGAGCAAGAGCGGCCTGTTCGCGCACTTCGGCTCGAAGGAGGAGCTGCAGATCTCGACCGTGCGCGCGGCCGCCGCGATCTTCGGCCAGCGCGTCGTCGCGCCGGCCGAGCAGCGCCTCGAACCCGGCATCGCCCGCCTGCAGGGGATGCTCGACAACTGGCTCGACTACATGGAGCGGGGGATCTTCGCGGGCGGCTGCTTCTTCGCCGCCGCCACGATCGAGATGGACGGGCGCCCCGGTCCGGTGCGCGACTGCATCGCCCAGCAGATGACGCGCTGGGCGGGGACGCTGGCCGAGTACGCCCGGACCGCGATCGAGCGCGGCGAGCTGCGCGAGGACACCGACGCCGAGCAGCTCGCGTTCGAGCTCGACGCGCTCGGCACCGCCGTGAACTCGGGCTGGCAGCTGCACGAGAACGAGGTCGTGTTCGAGCGCGGCCACCGCGCGATCCGGCGCCGGCTCGAGGCCGACGCCACCGAGGCCGGCCGCACCGCACTGGCGGCCGGCGACGCCGTCGCCGCCTGACGCGCCGAAGTACCCTGCGGCGTCGAATGCCCGTCGTCGAGCACTCAGCCCGCGCGAACGGCCGCCTGCTGCTCGACGCCGCCGGAGACGTGGTCGGCGCCTTCGAGCTCGCCGAGCGCGACGGTCAGCCGCTCGCCGACATCTTCGCCCTCGCGGACGGCGTCGCGCCCGAGGCGGCAGCCGCCACCGTGACCACCGAGCTGAAGGGCTGGCGCGTCGCCGCGGAGGAGCCGTTCAGCCGGCTGCTCCTCGCGGGCGGCGCCCGTCCGCTGCGCCACTCCCACGTGATGTCGCGCGACCTCACGCGCAACCCGGCGCCCGGCGAGTGGCTGGAGCCGGCGCTCCCCGCCGGTGTCCGCCTCGCGCCCGTCGACCGCCCGGCCATCGACCTGGTTCCCGCGCTCCTCGCGGCGTTCCCGAGCAGCCATCCCGACTACGGACACATCAAGGATCCCGAGCACCCAGAGCACGAGCTCGAGGAGCTGTTGTCGGGCAGCCTGCTGGGTCCGCTGCTGCGCTGCAGCACGCTCGCGATCGCCGAGGACGGCGGCGTGGTCGGCGCGATCCTCGTCAACGGCAAGGCGGGCGACCCGCCGTTCGACGGCCCGTGGATCGCCGACGTCTTCCGCCGCCCGGACACGCCCGGCGTCGGCGGCGCACTGCTCAAGCGCTCGCTGGCGATCGCCACCCGCGACCGGCTGCCCGCCGTCGGCCTCGCGGTCACGCACACGAACCCCGCGATGGCGACGTACGCCGCGCACGTCTTCGACGACGTGCTGAACGTCCTCAACGTCGAGGTCTGACGCCGCCAGGCTCAGACGAAGCGCGCGCGAGGACGAGGAGGATGTTGGCGCTAGCCCACCGTCGGGGAGGGGTCGGGCCCGTAGCTGTTGCGTCGCGCGATCGTTCCGTCGACGTTGTGGATGACGTGCTCGGTCCGACGTCGCTCCGCTTCATCGCGGCCCGCCGCCACGGCGGCATCCTTCATGTAGTGCTCGGAGAGCCGTTCGCCGCCCTCGACCTCGTTGACCCACATGCCGTCCCTGTTCACGGTGTGCACCCAGCCGCGCCCCATTGAACCCTCCTTTGGTCAGGATCGCTCAGTGTACCCCAGGCGCCTAGACGCACAAAAGCCCCGCAAATGCGGGGCCGTTGTGCCCGGTCATGGATCACCGCTGAACTACTACATCCCAGGACGAAAAGTGTCTTTGCCTGGGCGGCTTGACACTCCTGGCCACCTGGACAGGCCGCCGACCCGAGGGCCGGCGCGTTGCCACGGCT
>DATHJG010001051.1:0-2753 GCA_035489875.1 Solirubrobacteraceae bacterium
TCGCAACTCGACACGAACGTCTGACGCTGACCCAGCGGCCCGTTGAAGAAGAGCATGTTCACGGTGGTGCGATTGCTCTCGTCGAACGGGTAATACTCGCCGGTGTCCGAGTTGCAGACCAGGTAGTTGCGAGTGTCTCGGCTGGGGGCCGGGGCGAACTGATCGATCAACACCTTCCGATGCCAGTGATACAAGGCGAGGTTTCGCGGCATGGGTGGAACGTCAAGGATCGACAGCATGTGGAAGGCGTTGTAGGCCTGAGGACTACCCTCCCGCACGGAGTCCGTTTGGCAGGGGTCAGACGGAACGATCGGGTCAAGGGCGGGACTGCGGTCAGGCCACGGGAAGAAGGTCTTGCAACCCTCGGTGCCGTACCCGTTGACCTTGCCGTCGTAGTTGATCGATCCGTTTCGCTCGCCGCCGAAGTCGAGCGTCTTGAGGTCGTACTCGATGCGGTAATACCTGGGCAGCGGCTCGGTGGAGCGGATGATCGCGCCCCCAGTGTGCTTGGGGACGTCTATCGCCGCCACCCTGCCGGCGCCCGGGAGCGCCTCGTTGGAGATCGACGGACGGTCGTCGGGGGCGCTGAAGCTGTCGTCCTCACGTCCGCTGCTGTCGCGTGCGGAGAGCGACGCCGTCAGCCATCCATCGCGGCCGAACTCAGACTCCTTTCGGTAGGTATCGAACGTGTCCATCGCCGCGTCGAAGTCCGGCCCCCAGCGCAGGCGCCAGCGGTCGCCGTTGTCGTCGGTGATCGGGTCGACCGGGTCGCTGTAGTCGTCGCGGAACCAGGGCGCGTCGTCGGGGATCGGCTTGCCGAAGCTCTCGCGGTACTTCAACCGCCACCCCTTGTGCGTGGCGCCTTCACCACCTCCTGTGGCTTCGTTGGCGGTGGCGACGGCGACCGTACTACCTCCGGGCGCGCCCATGACCACCGCGCAGGCGAGTGCCATAACGGACGCGAGTCGGCGGCTCATGTGCTGCGGTCTTGCGGTCATCACTTCCCTGCCTTCAACGTGTAGAGCTTGATGTCGTCGAGCCGTGCGGTTCCCTCGTACACGTTGGTGTAGAGGTCACCGATGACGAAGTAGTCCGGATAGCCCGACCCCGCCGGCCACTGATGTGGCCACTCGTCGTCGTTGACCACGCCGTCCTGCACGAGCGACCTGTCGAAGCGCCCGTCGTACTGCTCGGGCGTGTTGTTGTAGTGCCAGATCGGCCGTCCGCTGGCATCGACGAACGGGCGGTGGAACCGCAGCGTCTCGCGGCCGACGCGGGCGAACTTCCCGCTCGCCTCCAACGTGTAGCCGGTCTTGTCGCGCTCGATCGCGAACGTGTAATCCTCGTCGGGCATCAGCTCCGGCTCCAGCTCCGCCGCGCTCGACAGGACCGGCTCGGCCACGCCGGACGAGCAGCGAGTCATGAACAGCTGCTGGTTGCCGGGGATCCCCCCTAACGCCGGCGAGAAGTTGGGCAGGCCGTTGACCCACATGTTGACGGTGTTGAAGTTGCCGTCGCGGTAGTCGTAGTACGTGCCCGTGTCCGAATTGCACACCCGGCCGCCCGACCCGCTGCCGACGCGGTCGGGGTGCTGGGAGAACGAGTCCATCAGCACCTTCCGGCGGTAGTGCCAGAAGCGGTTATTGCGCGGAGCGGGGTTCGCGAAGTCTGCGATCGCGAGGTAATGGAAGCCGTTGTAGCCGGAGGGGCCGTCGCGGACGCTCTGCCACTCACAGTACGGCACCGACGCGTCGCCCGACCAACCTCGCGAGAACGGGCCCTCGCCCCAGGGATGCCGCGTCTTGCAGCCCTCAGTGCTGTAGCCGTTCTCCTTACCGTCGTAGAAGATCGTGCCGTTGCGCTTGCCGCCGAAGTCGAGCGTCTTGAGCTTGTACTCGATGCGGTACTCGGAGGGCAGCTTGCGCGTGGGACGGAAGATCGCGCCACCGGTGTGGTCGGGCACGTCGAGCTTCGCCACCATGCCGTGCCCCCTGAGGTTCTCGGTCTCGATCGACGGCGGCGCCTCGATCACGCCGTCCTTGTTCCAGTCACGTGCCGAGAGCGAAGCGGTGAGCCATCCGTCCTTGCCGACCTCCACCTCCTTGCGATACGTGGCGAAGCTGTTCAGCGCGGCGTTCCACGCCGGACCGTAGTCGTTCTCGTACCACCGGCCCGCGTCGTCTACGATCGTGTCGAACGGATCGTCGTAGCTGTCCCGCGTCCACGGCGTCTCGTCGAGTTCGAGTGAACGATCGAAGTCCTCGGAGTAGCGGAGCTGCCACTCGTGGCGCGGCGGGGAGCTCGCGCGGGCACTGCGCCCGCCGACCGTGACCGGCGTGGTGCGGCCGTCACCCTCGTCGATCTGGACCAGCCCGCGCTCCTCGCTGGGGTCGCCGACCACGTTCGAGCCGGCCGGCTCCTGCGCGCTCGCCGCGGCGGGCACGCCGGCCAACGCGAGCGCCGCGACGGCCATCGCCACCCCGGTCCGGATCGCCCCACGCGTCGATGATGGGCTCACGGGTGAACCTCCTCCCTTGCTCGAAACTACGCTCGTTCGAATAATTCGACCACCGACCGAGAAGCTCGAACGGCGATGGCCAGTGTATTTGGCTAACCCCGGCTGTCAAGCGCGCCGGAACGCGTCCAGCGCGCCGAGGTACGCGACGGCGTCGGGCTACCGCGGCCTCACCGCAGCGCGCCGTCCTGGGGCGCGCGGTCCGGCCAAGATCGTCAACCCCACGCGCCCGGGCGCA
>DATHJG010001052.1:0-3573 GCA_035489875.1 Solirubrobacteraceae bacterium
GGCCAGGCCCGCGAGGTAGCGCGGCTGCAGCGAGAGCCCGGCGAGCGCGAGCGCGAGGAAGCCGCCGCCGAGCAGCACGATCACCGCGACGAGCCCCCACATCCGCCGCCGGGCGGCGACCAGTCCCAGCACGAAGCCGAGTAGCCCCACCACGAGCGCCGGCGCGCCGAGCAGGAAGTGCAGGTGGCGCGGGAGCTGCTCGACGGCCTCCCTCGCGCCGGTCGGCCGGTCGAGCACGTCGGTGCCCGTGCGTGTGTGGTGCAGCGACCACAGCGCGTCGCCGGTGACGGCGAGGTCGCTGAGCGCCCACAGCACAGGCCCGGCCGCCGCCAACATACACGGGGTCAGACCCCATTCATGTTCGCGCGCGAGCCAGGCGACGTACGCGGCGGAGAGCAGCCACGCCTCGGGACGCAGCAGCCCGGCGAGCGCGAGCAGCGCCAGCGCGGCGGTCGGGCGGCGTGCGAGCGCGAGCGCTCCCGCCCAGGCGGCGAGCGCTGCGGCCGGGACGTCGGCGTCACCGAGGTAGGCCAGCTCGATCAGGTGCGGCCGCGTGATCAGCACGGCGGCGGCGAGCGCGCCGACCGGCCGGCAGAACAGCAGCGCGCCGATCCGGTAGAGCGCGAGCGCCAGCAGGGCGAGCGCGAGCAGGCTGACCACGCGCATCGCCTCGTCCGCTCCCTGCCCGAGCAGCGACAGCGGCGCCGCGACGAGCACCTGCAGCGGGTGCGGCGTCGGCGCGAGCCGGACGTCGTACTGCGGGAGCTGCCCGTCGAGCAGCTCCCGCCCCCACACGAGCTGGTACGCGGTGTCGTAGCCGAGCCGCGCGTCGGGAGCGAGCACGTAGAGCACGGCGACGAGCGCGGCGGCGACGAGCGCGCCCGCCGCGATCCGGCGGTCCATCGGCACGGCGCGGGAGTCTCCCAGGTGCCGCCGCGGTACGGTCCGGACGTGTTCCGCATCATGGGCGTCGTCAACGTCACGCCGGACTCGTTCTCCGACGGCGGCGCGTTCCTGGACCGCGACGCCGCCGTCCGGCACGGCCTCCGGCTCGCGTTCGAGGGCGCCCACCTGCTCGACATCGGCGGCGAGTCCACGCGCCCGGGCGCCGATCCGGTATCGGAGCGCGAGGAGCTCGACCGCGTGATCCCCGTGATCGAGGGCATCCGGGCGGAGAACGGCGACGTGCGGGTCTCGATCGACACCTCCAAGGCGGCGGTCGCCGCCGCCGCGCTGGACGCCGGGGCCGACTACGTCAACGACGTCAGCGCCCTGCGCGGCGACCCCGACATGGCGGCGCTCGTCGCCGAGCGCGGCGTCGACGTGTGCCTCATGCACATGCTCGGCACCCCGCGCACGATGCAGTCCGAGGCCCGCTACGACGACGTGGTCGCCGACGTCAAGGCGTTCCTGGCCGCGCGCATCGAGGCGGCCACCGCCGCCGGGATCGCGCCCGAGCGGATCGCGATCGACCCCGGCATCGGGTTCGCCAAGACGATCGACCACAACCTCGAGCTGCTCGACCGGCTGCGCGAGCTGACCGAGCTCGGCCACCCGATCGTGCTCGGCACGTCGCGCAAGTCGTTCCTCGGCACGATCACGGGCCGCGAGACGGCGGAGCGGGTGCCGGCGACGCTCGCCACGGTGGTGATGGGATACGAGCGCGGGGCGGAGGTGTTCCGCGTGCACGACGTCGCCCCGGCGCGCGACGCCCTCGCCGTGGCGGCTGCTACGTTGGCGCGCGGATGGCCGACGACGCCGAGGACTACGACGACGACGACCTGACCGACGACGACGAGTCCGAAGGCCCCGAGGTCGGGGTCACGATCGAGATCGTCGGACTGTCGCTCTACACCCATCACGGCGTCACCGCGGCCGAGCGGGAGATCGGCCAGCGGCTCGTGCTCGACGTCCGGTTCGACGTCGGCGAGCCCGACGCGCTCGTGACCGACCGCGTCGAGGACACCGTCGACTACGGCGAGGTCTGCCAGGTCATCGCCCTGATCGCGCAGCAGCGCTCCTACAAGACGCTCGAGCGCCTGTGCGCGGTGATCGCCGACCGGCTCGCGTCGCAGTTCGGCGCCGACAGCGTGACCGTGAAGGCGTCCAAGCCCGAGCCGCCGATCCCGCTGCCTGTCGAGGAGGTCTCGGTGGAGGTCTGGCGCGAGGAGCGCTAGACCGGCGTGCTCGAGCGCTTGACTTCGGAGTGAGTGATTACTAACCTACGCGGTCGATGGCCACCCCGAAGACCGCCACCCGCACGCGCAAGTCCGCCGAGGAGCGGCGCGAGGAGATCGTCGCGATCGCGATCGCGCAGTTCGCGGTCAACGGCTACAAGGGCACCTCGACCGAGGCGATCGCGCGCGAGGCGGGGATCTCGCAGCCGTACCTCTTCCGCCTGTTCAAGACGAAGCGCGAGCTCTTCCTGACCTGCTTCGACGTCACCCACCGGCGGATCGCGGACACGTTCGAGTCCGCCGCGCGCGGGGTGCCGAAGTCCGAGGCGCTGCGCGCGATGGGCGCCGGCTACCTGGCGCTGCTGGACGACCCCAACGCGCGGCTGTTCCAGATGCAGACGTACGCGGCGTGCTCGGACCCGGTGATCCAGGCGCGCGTGCGCGACTGCTACGGGGAGCTCGTCAAGATGGTCGCCCGGCGCTCGGGCGCGAAGCCCGCGGAGGTCTGGCGCTTCTTCGCCAACGGCATGCTGCTCAACGTGACCGCGTCGCTCGACCTGCCGGCGATCGCCGACAAGGAGGAGTGGGCGAGAGCCTGGACGGAGCCCGGCACGCTGATCCGGGGCGACGAGTAGCCACCCCCTTTTTTCACCTGCAAGCAAAGTAATCACTCACAACCAGCAGGAGCTCCGCCGATGCTCGATTCGCTCGCCCGCCTCATGTTCCGCCGCCGCCGGCGCGTGCTGGTCGGCGCCGTGCTGTTCGTCGTCCTCGCCGGAGCGGTCGGCGGGCCCGTGGCTGGACTGCTGAACTCCGACGACGACTTCGACCCGCCGTCGGCCGAGGCCGTGCAGGCGCGCGAGGCGATCGCGCGTGCGACCGGCGCATCGGCTTCGCCCGACGTGATCGCGCTCGTGCGGCTCGGCGCTCCCGCGGACTCCGCCGCCGCGCAGGCGAAGCTGCGCGACGTGGCGCGCACGGCCGCGGGGCCGGAGGTGGCGCGCGTCGATGCATATGAGCCCGGCGGGCCTCGGGAGCTGGTGTCCACGGACGGCCGGTCGAGCTACGTCGCGGTGACGCTCCGCGACGGTGCGGACTCGGAGGCCGTGATCGACCGCCTGGAGGGCGTGCCGCAGGTGGCGCTCGGCGGCCCGGAGGTGGTCAACGAGCAGGCCGGCACGCAGGTGCAGGAGGATCTGGCGCGCGCCGAGCTGCTCGCCTTCCCGCTGTTGTTCCTCGTCTCGCTGCTCGTCTTCCGCGGGCTCGTCGCGGCATTGCTCCCGCTCGGCGTGGGGATGCTGACCGTGCTCAGCACGTTCCTCCTGATGCGCGGCGTGAACGAGATCGAGCCGATGTCGGTGTTCGCGCTCAACCTGATCATCGGGCTCGGGCTGGG
>DATHJG010001053.1:0-11436 GCA_035489875.1 Solirubrobacteraceae bacterium
GGCCGTCGCCGAGGTAGAGCCCGAGCAACTCGGCGTAATCCGCCGGCGTGAAGGCGACCCTCGAGGTCGGCTCCCAACAGCGCAGGCAAGTCGCGCCCGCGCGCCGGCGCGGGACGTAGGACGGCACGCGCCAGTCCCGCACAGTCCTCCGAGGCACGCCGATGCGCCGGCTGACCTCGCAGTCGTTGAGCCCGAGCGCGATGAGGTCGAGCGCTGCTTGACGTACCGCCGCTGGATGCACGAACATACGTTCGCCTGAATGACGGACGGAATGGGCGACCGGACCGTCCGACCCACTTGCTACGTTGCCTGGCTCCGCCGGATCCCCAGTCCCCACCCTCCCCACCCTCCGGAGGTCGCAGTGTCATCCGTCGCTTCCGAGCGTTCTGACGACTTCGTAGAGCCGCCCTCGTCAGGCGAGACCAACCGCTGGCTCGTCCTCGTCATCGTCTGCCTGGCGCAGTTCATGGTCATCCTCGACGCGACCGTGGTGAACGTCGCGCTGCCGTCGATCCAGCGCGACCTCGGCTTCACGGCCGCGAGCCTGCAGTGGGTGATCAACGCGTACACGCTCGTGTTCGGCGGCTTCCTGCTGCTCGGCGGGCGCGCCGGCGACCTGCTCGGGCGGCGCAGGCTCTTCCTGTGGGGCGTCGCGGTCTTCTCGTTCGCCTCGCTGCTCAACGGCCTCGCCACGTCTGACACGTGGCTGGTCATCTCGCGCGGGCTCCAAGGACTCGGCGGCGCGCTCGTCTCTCCCGCCGCGCTCTCGATCATCACGACGACGTTCGCGGAGGGCGACGACCGGACGAAGGCGCTCGGCGTGTGGAGCGCGATCGCCGCGGGCGGCGGCGCGTTCGGCCTGCTGCTCGGCGGCATCCTCACCGACCTCCTGAGCTGGGAGTGGATCTTCTTCGTCAACGTGCCGATCGGGATCGCGACCGCGATGCTCGCGTTGCGCTTCGTGCCCGAGTCGCGCGCGACCCACCGCCAGCCGGGCGCCGACCTGCCCGGCGCGATCACGGTCACCGCGGGCCTGATCGTGCTCGTCTACGCGATCGTCAAGGCGGAGGACTTCGGCTGGGGCTCGGCGCGGACGCTCGGCCTCGCCGCGGTCGCGATCGCCCTGCTCGGCGCGTTCGTGCTGATCGAGAGCCGGACGCGGGCGCCGCTGATCCGGCTCGGCATCTTCAAGGTGCGCTCGCTCGCGGGCGCCAACGCCGTGCTGCTGATCGTGATCGGCGGGCTGTTCGCGTTCTTCTTCTTCTCGACGCTCTACGTCCAGCAGATCCTCGGCTACTCGCCGCTCGAGGCAGGGCTTGCGTTCCTGCCGGTGACGGTCGGCATCGGCGCCGGCGCCGGCATCGCGCAGCAGCTCGTGAAGCGGATCGGGGTGCGCACGACGGCAGCGATCGGGATGCTGATCGCGGCGTTCGGGCTGTACCTGTTCTCGCGCGTGAGCGCGGACGGCACGTACCTGAGCGACGTGCTGCCGGCGATCATCCCGCAGTCGATCGGCATGGGCCTGTTCTTCGTCCCGATCACGCTGATCGCGACGACGAACGTCGGGGAGGAGGACGCCGGGCTGGCGTCGGGCCTGTTCAACACCGCCCAGCAGGTCGGCGGCGCGCTCGGGCTCGCCGTGCTCTCGACGCTCGCGGCCGACAAGACGGCGAGCGAGCTCGCGGACCTCGGGCGCCGGCCCTCGCCGCTGGACCAGGCGACCGCGCTGCTCGACGGCTTCCAGGTCGCGTTCGCCGTCGCCGCGATCCTGGTCGCGTTCGGCGCCGTGCTGCTGATGCTGCTCGTGCGCCGGTCGGACGTGGAGAACGTCAACCCCGACGCCGCGCCGGTGCCCGCGGCCTGAGCGCCCGCTGGCGGGGCCGCCTGATGGAAGAGGTCGCCGCCCGGACCTCGTCCCCGGTCACAATCGCGACCCAGCGTCGCATCGATATCGGCGCCTCTTGGGGACCCCCGGTGGACTCAGCTGTCCCAACACCACCCGGAGGACGCGTTGCAGACCTACTCACCCCCAACGAGCAGTGGGCCATCGACGGCCCAGGACGCCTCGGCCACGGAGCGTGCGAAGGAGCAGGCCGGCGAGCAGGCCCAGAAGGCCGCAGGGCAGGCCAAGAGCGCGCTGCGCTCGCAGATGGACCAGCGTTCGACCGAGGTCGGCCAGAAGGTGGGCGCCTTCGCCTCCGACGCGCGCAGCGTCGGCGACCAGCTGCGCGAGCAGGGCAAGGACCGGCCGGCGAAGCTCGCCGCCCAAGCGGCTGACCGCACCGAGCGGCTCGGCAAGTACCTGACGGAGAGCGACGCCGACCGCATCCTCGGTGACGTCGAGGACTTCGGCCGGCGCCAGCCTTGGGCCGTGATCACGGGCGGCGTCGCCCTCGGGCTCGTCGCGTCGCGCTTCCTGAAGGCCTCGGCCAGCCGCCGCTACGAGCAGCGCTGGGAGAGCGCCAGCCGACTGCCGGCACAAACCATCGACGTCAGCCCGACCGCCTCAGGCATCCACCCCGGACCCGTGACCAGCGGCCCGCCGATCGCCGAGCGCGTCCCGGGGAGCGGCTGAGCGCCATGGCCGAGGCCACCAACCCCGACGCTCGCGAGCGCCCGATCGGTGAGCTCGTCAAGGACCTCTCCCAGCAGACGTCCACGCTGGTCCGCAAGGAGATCGAGCTCGCCCGTGTCGAGCTGCAGGAGAGGGCCAGGGTCGCCGGCAAGGGCGCGCGCCTGTACGGCGGCGCCGCCTGTGCGGCATTGCTCGCCCTCGGCGCGCTGACCGCCGCCCTGATCGTGCTGTTGGACAAGGCGACGGCGACCTGGGTCGCCGCGCTGATCGTCATGGCGCTGTGGGCGATCGTCGCCCTTGTGCTCGCCAAGGCCGGCCGGACGTCGCTGCAGCGTGCGACCCCGCCGGCGCCCCAGACCGTCGAGACGGTGAAGGAGGACTTCCAGTGGGCCAAGAACCCGACCGGATCCGCGCGGAGATAGAGCAGACGCGCGCTGAGATGACAGAGACCGTGGACGCGCTCGGATACAAGGCAGACGTCAAGACGCGCGCGAAGGAGAACCTGCAGGACAAGAAGGAGTCGGCCAAGGAGAGCATTGTGGGAGTGAAGGACAGGATCGTCGGCGCGGGGGACTCGGTCACCGCCACGGTGAGCGACCGCACCCCGGATTCCGAGCAGGTCAAGCACAAGGCCCGCCAGGCCAAGAGCGTCGCGCAGGAGAACCCGATCGGCCTGGCCATCGGCTCGATCGCCGTCGGCTTCATCGCCGGCATGCTCCTGCCCTCCACTCGCGTGGAGGACGAGCGGATCGGTCCGGTGGCCGACGACGTCAAGGACCGGATGAAGGAAACGGGCGAGGAGACGCTCGAGCACGGCAAGCAGGTCGCGCAGGACGTTGCGCAGAGCGCGCGGGAGACCGTCATGGAGAGCGGACAGGAGCACGCGCAGGAGGTCACGGAGAACGCCCAGCGCTCTGCGCAGGAGGCGGCGTCCGCCTCCCCCCCCCACCCGACCCACTGATCACTCACCGGCGCGCTCTGAAACGGATGTGGCGCGGGCCCCCCGGCCCGCGTCACATGCCAAGCTTCCAACCGTGGTGGACGACGACGGGCACGCGATCGGCTACAAGGTGCTGGCGCGCGGGACGCCCGTGCGCACGTCCGACGGGGTCCAGATCGGCACCGTGCGGCGCGTGCAGGACAACGCCCGCGAGCACATCTTCGACGGGATCGTGATAGACACGCCCGCCGGGCGCCGCTTCGTCGACGCCCCCGAGGTCGCGCGCATCTTCGAGCGGGCCGTGGTGCTCAACATCACCGCGGATGACGCGAAGGAGCTGCCGGAGCCGGACTCCGCGCTCTCCGCCCGGATGCGCAACGCCGGCACCGTGCGGCGCGCCAAGCGGCTCGGCCGCTCGATGCGGGACCGCTGGGACCGGCGCTGAGCGTGGGCTGGATCGAGCCCGTCACGCTCACCGGCACGCACGTCGTGCTGGAGCCGGCGGCCGACGGCCACGTCGCCGACCTGCTCGCCGCCGCGCAGGACGAGCTCGTGTGGGCCTGGCTGCCCTGGCCGCGCCCGCGCACCGAGCCCGACGTCGCCGCCATGCTGGACTCCGAGCGGCGCATCGCCCACCCGTTCGCGCAGATCGAGGCGGCGAGCGGTCGTGCCGTCGGGATCACGACCTACCGCGACGTCGACGAGCGCCACCGGACGCTCGAGATCGGCGGCACCTGGCTCGGCCGGCCGTGGTGGCGGACGGCGATCAACACCGAGGCGAAGCTGCTCTTCCTCGGCCATGCGTTCGAGACGCTGCGCGCCAACCGCGTGGCGATCAAGACCGACATCCGCAACGAGCGCTCGCAGGCCGCGATCGCGCGGCTCGGCGCGGTGCGCGAGGGCGTGCTGCGCCACCAGTACGTCCGCCGCGACGGGACGCTGCGCGACACGGTGCTCTACAGCGTGATCCCGGAGGAGTGGCCGGCGGTGCGTGCGCACCTGCGCGCCCGGTTGAGGGAGCACGAACCCGCGGCGTGAGCGCGACCGTCACCCACCTCACGCTCGCCCCCGTGAAGGGCATGCGCGTCACGCCGGCGGACGAGCTCGACCTCGGCCCGACGGGCGCGTGCGGCGACCGGACGTTCCTCGTCGTCCACCCCGACCGGACGCTGCAGCTGACCCTGCGCGCGCCGCGCCTCCTGCAGATCGTGCCGCGCTGGGACGGCGAGACGCTCACGCTCGCGTTCCCCGACGGGACCGAGGTGAGCGCTGTCCCGGAGCCCGGTCCGCCCGCCACGACCGCCAACTACGCGGGCCGGCCGATCCGCGGGCACCTGGTGACCGGGCCGTTCGCGGACGCGATCGCCGCCCACCTCGGTCGCCCGGCGCAGCTGCTCATGCGCGACGACGGCGAGCGCGGCGCCGACGACGCGCCGGTCACGCTCATGTCGGCCGGCTCGCTCGCGGCGCTCGCCCCTGAGCTCGGCGGCACGGAGCCCGACGCGCGCCGCTTCCGCATGACGATCGCGATCGACGGCGTGAGCGCCTGGGAGGAGCACGGCTGGACCGGACGCGAGATCGCGGTCGGCGACGCCCTGCTGCGTGGCATCGACCCCGTCCCGCGCTGCGCGGTCACGACCCGCGACCCCGAGCAGGGGACCACCGACGCGCCCGTGCTGAGGGCGCTTGCCACGCTGCGCGGCAAGCGCGACGTCAGGTTCGGCCTGTGGTGCGAGGTGCTCTCCCCCGGCCGCGTGCGCCTCGGCGACGCCGTGCGCCTCCCGTAGCGGTCACCGTTGCAACGCGCCGTCGTTGGGTGCGACGAGCTCCGGGGTAGCGCGGGTCGAAAGTCCCTCCGCGATCACAGGAGGACCCCGTGATCCAACGCTTCGACCGGCTCCAGACGGAGCTGCCACCGCCGTCGGACCCCGACCCGAATGGCGCATCCGCGGTGCAGGAGCTCATGGGCGGCCGCTTCGGCGAGATGTCGACGCTCATGAACTACCTCATCCAGTCGATCAACTTCCGCGGCCGCCAGAAGGCGCGTCCGTTCTACGACCTCGTCGCCAACATCGCGGCCGAGGAGTGGGGCCACGTCGAGCTCGTCGGCGCGACGATCAACACGATGCTGACCGGCGCGACGCCGACCGACGACGGCCGTGCGCCGAAGGCGTCGCTGGCGGGCGTCAAGGACGTCCGCTACCACTACCACTTCCTGTTCACCGGCCAGAGCGCGCTGCCGGCCGACTCGCACGGCAAGGCATGGAGCGGCGACTACGTGTTCTCCTCCGGCGACCTGATCGAGGACCTGACGCACAACTACTTCCTCGAGACCGGCGCCCGGAACGGGAAGCTGCGCGTGTACGAGATGGTCGAGCACCCGGCGGCGCGCGCGCTGACCGGGTACCTGCTCGTGCGCGGCGGCGTCCACCAGGTCGCGTACGCGCGGGCGCTCGAGCGCCTCACCGGCGCCGACATGACCAAGCTCTTCCCGTCGCCGAGGGTGCCGACGGACAAGATCCCCGAGTGCCAGCCGCACATCAAGCGCAAGCTCCACACGAAGCTCTTGCGCTTCTCGCCCAATGACTACCTGGAGCTGGCGGCGGTGTTCAACGGCCCCCACCCGGAGACCGGCGAGGAGCTGGTCGTCGAGGACGCCGACCCCGCCGCCGGCGCGCCATGGCCCGACCTGCCGACGCAGCCGGCGGTGTTCGCGCCGGGCTACGCGCCGGAGGAGATCGCGGAGATCGCGAAGAAGCTGCGAGAAGCGGCTGGGCTCGGGAAGAAGCCCACCGGCGTGGTCGCATAGCGCTGCCGAGGTCCGGGGAGAACGTCGCCGGTGCTCGCCGCTGCCGAGGGTTCCGCGGAGATCGTTCCGGTGCTCGCCGCTGCCTAGCGGCGGCGAGCACCGGCATGTGGTCGGCGCCGCACGGCAGCGGCTCCGCTCCGGGAGTTACTAGGCCCCGACGACCTCCTCGGCCAGCGCGACGTGCTCGTTCGGCACGCAGTGCGTCATGACCAGGCCCGTGACGTCGCGGGGGCCGTTGTTGCCGAGGTTCGCGGCGCGCGCCAGCTCCGCCTCGGTCAGCGTCTGCGTCGCGAGCGGCGGGAGGCCGCGGATCTCGTCCACCGGGATGCCGAGCCCCTCGCCGACGCGGTGGCCCAGCTCGTCCTCCGCCATGAACAGGTGCCAGAGCATGCGCTCCTGGATCGGGCGGTCGCACTGCGAGAGGTTGCCGACCAGGTTGGCGACGAGCTCGTCCTTCTCCCACTGCTCGGACAGCACGTAGCGCTGGCCCGGCTGGGTGTAGTCGTCCGTGCGCGGGATCCGCTTGCGGGTCAGGCGGCCCTCGATCACGGGACCCTGCTCGTCATGGGCCGGCCCGTCCGCCTCGCCCAGGCCGCCGATGATCGACGGCTCGTAGTTCACGCTCGGGTTCTCCCCGGTCTCGTCGACGTGGTACGTCATCGCACCGTCGCGCTGGTTGGTCGCGACCTGCGCGCTCTTGGCCTGGTTGACCGGCAGATGCAGGTAGTTCGGCCCGACCCGGTGGCGCTGGGTGTCGGAGTAGGAGAACGTCCGCCCGGTGAGCATCTTGTCGTCGGAGAAGTCCAGCCCGTCGACCAGCACGCCGGTGCCGAACGCGATCTGCTCGCTCTCGGCGAAGAAGTTCGCCGGCGCGCGGTTGAGCACCATCCGGCCGACGTGGCGCAGCGGGAAGTCGTTCTCCGGCCACACCTTCGTGTCGTCGAGCGGGTCCCAGTCGAGCTCCGGGTGGTCGTGGTCGTCCATGAGCTGCACGAACAGGTCCCACTCGGGGTACTCGGCGCGCGCGATCGCGTCGTAGAGGTCCTTGGTGTGGACGCCCAGCTCGCGGCCCTGCTGCACGGCGGCGTCGGCCTCCGTCCAGCTCTTGACGCCCTGCTTCGGGTGCCAGTGGTACTTGACGAGCTTCGTCTCCCCCGCGGCGTTGACCCACTTGTAGGTGTTCACGCCGAAGCCCTGCATGGTCCGGTAGCTGGCCGGGACCCCACGCGGGCTGAGGATGAGCAGGAACATCTGCAGCGACTCGGGCGTCTGCGACGCGAAGTCGAAGACGCGGTTCGGCACCTGGCGCTCGAACGTGACCGGGTCCGGCTTCTGGGAGTGGATGAAGTCGGGGAACTTGATCGCGTCGCGGATGAAGAACACGCCGAGGTTGTTGCCGACGAGGTCCCAGTTGCCGTCCTCGGTGTAGAACTTGACCGCGAAGCCGCGCGGATCGCGGACCGCCTCCGAGGAATCGCGGCCGCCGGCCACGGTGGAGAAGCGCAGCGCGACCTCGGTGCGCTTGCCGGCCTCCTGGAACACCTTCGCGCGGGTGTACGTTGAGATCGGCTCGTCGCCGACCTTGCCGGTGGGCTCGAAGTAGCCGAACGCGGTGGCGCCGCGGGCGTGGACGACGCGCTCGGGCACCCGCTCGCGATCGAAGTGGGCCATCTTCTCGAGGAACTGGTAGTTCTCGAGCGTCGCCGGGCCACGCGCGCCGATCGTGCGCTGGTTCTGGTTGTCGTGGACGGGATGGCCCTGGCGGTTGGTGAGGACCTTGTCGCCCTGGGCCGGCTGCTTGCCGTTGCCCTCGCTCATGCTCTGCTCCCTTCGTCGTGGTCGTGCTGGCAGTCGGGGCACAGGCCCCAGTACGTGACCTCCGCCTCCTCGAGGAGGAAGCCGCGGCGGTCGGGGGGATCCAGGCAGGGCGCCTCCCCCACCGCGCATTCCACGTCGACCGCGAGCCCGCACGCGCGGCAGACGAGGTGATGATGGTTGTCGCCGACGCGCGACTCGAAGCGGGCGGGCCCGCCGGCGGGCTCGATCCGGCGCGCGAGCCCGGCGCGGTGCAGCGCTTCGCACACGTCGTACGTGGCCTGCGTGGAGATGCTCACGCCGTCGGCCCGGACGCGTTCGATCACCTGGTCGACGCGTGGGTGGTCGTGCGACGCGTCGAGCACCTTGAGGACGGACACCCGCGGCGTCGTCACGCGAAGCCCCGCCTCGCGCAGCCGCTCGGTGATCTCGGGCGTCGGCACCTCGCGGAGGCTACCAGGGATCTGGAATCATTCAAGAAAAGATCGCGTGAACGGGACGATCACCTGGTGTACGCGATCGTGAGCTTCTCGGCGGCACGCGCGGTCAGATTCCCTTGAGGAACGGGACGACGGTCTTCAGGAACGCGTTGCTCTTTGCGTCGTCGAAGATCGGGTCGCAATGCGCGTTGCTCGCGCTGCGGTCGACCAGCGTCAGCTTGCGCGCCGGGACGCCCGCGCGCCTCGCGAGCGCCCGCGCGGCTGCGAGCACGCGGCCCTTTCCGAGCGACGTCTCGAACGCGTAGATCGGCAGCCGCGCGGCGCGCCCGCGCGAGGCGCGCACGCCGAGCACGTCCTGCGCCGGGTTGGCGACGCCGCCGGCCACCGCGGCGGCGTCGAGCGAGAGCCGGCGCGGGTGGTACCAGGCGAACCCGTCCACGCCGGTGAAGCCCGAGACCGCCTGCGCGGTCCGCCCGAGCGACGCCAGCTCGCCGTCGCGCCAGGCGCGCGGGTCGCCCGTGGCGGCCAGGCCGCCGAGGTGGACCTGGACGAGCGCCAGGTTCGCCGGGCCGGTCTCGGTGTCGAGCGCGTAGCCGAACTGGGCGGCGTTCGTGACGGGGACCGGCGGCTTGAGCGCCGCCGGCGCGAGCGCGAAGTCCTGGAACGTCGAGCGCTCGTCCGGCGCCTTCAGCGCGAGCGTCGAGCCGACGGCCGCGAACACGCCCGCCGCCCACGGCACCCCGAGGCCGACGAGGTCGTTGAACGGCGACCCGGTCGCGATCGCGTCGAGCTCCGTCCGCGCCTCCTCGGCGTCGACCGGATTCGAGCTGGAGCCGCCGTCGATGAACACGAGCCCGGCGAGGTCGCGCGCGCCGGCGCGGCCGCCGAAGTCCCAGCTGGCGTAGGCGGTCGTGATCGTGCCGCCGAGCGAGTGGCCGCCGAGCACGACCTTCCGGCCGCCCTTGCGCGCCGTGCGGATCACCCGGCGCAGGTCCTCGACCGCGACGCGCATCCCCCACTCCCGCGCCGGCGCGGTCACGGCGTCGGGCGGCGGCTGGAAGTGCGCCGCAGGCCCGGCGCCGGCGAGCCAGCCGAGGTAGTACGGGAACAGCTCGGCGACCGGCGCCTTGCCCGCGCGCACGCGGTCGAGCACCGAGTGGTCCTCGAAGAGGTTCTCGCGCCGCTCGACGGCCCAGACCTGCCAGCCGGGCAGGCGGCGGACGAGGTCGCGGGCGAGCGGGACGAAGTAGCCGGCGCCGGCCGAGGTGCCGGGGGAGAGCACGAGCACGTGGCGGGCGCGCGCCGGCCCGACCTTCACGACGCCGACCTTGTCGAAGCGCGCCGGCCCGGGTGCGTCGAAGCCGTCGAGGGTCGTCAGCTCGACCGCCTGGGCGGGAGCTGCGGTCGTCATCAATGCAACGGCAGCGAGCAGCGCCGCCCTCATCCCGGTCTTCATGGGCTCGTATCGTGCCAGGACTGATGCGTCAGTACCTGGAGATACTGCGGACGCCGCACATGACGCGGCTGTTCGCCGCCGCGCTGCTCGCGCGCCTGCCGATGGGGATCAACGGGCTGGCGATCGTGCTGCTGATGAAGGCGGAGACCGGCTCGTTCGGCGCAGCCGGCGCGACGGCGGGCG
The DNA here is from genome assembly GCA_035489875.1 of Solirubrobacteraceae bacterium. GTDB lineage: Bacteria > Actinomycetota > Thermoleophilia > Solirubrobacterales > Solirubrobacteraceae > DASQMT01. The sequence continues at coordinate 10,219 of DATHJG010001053.1, forward strand.
CGCTCGCGCTGGGGAGCGGGCTGTGCGCGCCGCTGACGGCGCGGCTGATCGACGTGCTCGGCGCACGGACGCTCCTCGCCCTCTCCGCGCTGAGCGCGGGCGGGCTGATCGCGGTCGTCGCGCTGGCCCGGGCGGGCGCCCCGGCCGCGGCCGTGGTGGCGGCGGCGTTCGTCGCCGGCGGATCGTTCCCGCCCACGTCGTCGGTGATGCGCGCGCAGTACCCGCGCCTGTTCGCTGACCGGCCGGCGCTGCTGCAGGGCGCGTTCGCGCTGGACTCCGTGATCACCGAGTCGATCTTCACGGTCGCGCCGCTGCTGACGGCGGCGCTCGTGGTCGTGTTCGAACCCGCCGCGGCGCTGCTCGTCTCCGCCGCGGCGGTGGTGGCCGGGACCGTCGTGCTGGTCGCGGCGCTGCCGCCCGACGAGGGGCGTGCGCTCGACGACCCGGACGCCGTGCGCAGCCGGCTCGGCGCGCTCGCAAATCCCGGCATCCGCACGCTGGTCGGGTCGATGCTGCCGGTCGGGTTCGCGTTCGGCGCGCTCGAGGTCGCGCTGCCGGCGTTCGCCGACCACGAGGGCCGGCCGGAGCTGGCCGGCGTGCTCGTCGCACTGTGGGCGTTCGGCAGCGTCGCCGGCGGGTTGACCTACGGCGCGCGCCCGCGCCGGGGAACGCTGGCGAGCGTGCACCTGCGCGTCGCGCTGCTGCTGCCGGTGAGCTTCCTGCCGATGGCGCTGGCGACGTCGCCGGCGACGATGGCGCTGCTCGTCCTGCCGGCGGGCGTGCTGATCGCGCCCCTGATCGCCACGCGCAACGAGCTGGCGGGGATGGTCGCGCCGGAGGGCGCGCGGACCGAGGCGTACACCTGGCCGCTGACGGCGCTCGTGGCGGGGATCGCGCTCGGCGCCGCGACGGCCGGCGCGCTCGCGGACGCGACGAGCTGGCAGACCGCGGTCCTCGCCGCGGCGGTCGCCGCCGCCGTCGGCGCCGCCGTGTCGACGGGCCGGCGCGCGACGCTCGTGCCCGCGTAGTGACCGCCACGCGGCCGCGGCTCGCGATGGCGCCGTTCCTCGTCGCGGCCGCGGCGATGTTCGCGGTCTTGTACTCGACGCAGGCGATCCTGCCGGAGCTCGCGCGCGAGTTCGACGTCTCACCGTCGCAGGCCGGGCTGAGCATCTCGGTGGTGATCGGGGCGCTCGCCGTCGGCGCGTGGTTCTGGGG
>DATHJG010001054.1:0-6394 GCA_035489875.1 Solirubrobacteraceae bacterium
CACGACGAGCGGCCGCGAGTCGGCCTCGGAGATCAGCTTGCGCTCCATCAGCCCGGCGCCGCGCGCCACGGTCGGCCAGTGGATGCGCGACGCCGGCGAGCCCTCGCGGTGCGGGCGCAGGCCGTCGATCTCGGTCTCGGCGGCGGCGACCAGCGCGGCGCGCGCGTGCGCGCTCACGCCCTCGCCCCCGCCGGCCGTCGCGCGGACCGGCAGCACGCGGGGCAGCACCAGCACCTCGTCGGCGTGCGCGCCGGTCACGACCCGCTGCGCCAGCCCGAACGGGTCGCGCAGGACGAGCGCCGGCGGCGCGAGCACGCGCCGCCCGCGGCGCCCGAACGTCACCTCCGCCCGCACGCGCGCGCGGGACCGCCCTGCGGTCAGGCGGACCGGCTCGGGCAGCAGCGGCTCGTCGATCCAGCCGGGCGGGAGCGGGAGCCGGCCGCGCACGGCCTCGATCCGCACCGCCAGCGCCTCCTCCTCGACCACGCTGCGCTTGGCCACGGTGCGATGCACGGTCGCGCCCCAGGCGCCGAGCCCGATCCAGGTCCCGGCGCCGGCGCCGAGCAGCACGAGCGCCGCGCCGGTGACGTACAGCGGCTCGGCGTCGAACGTCCCCGCCACCACCAGCAGCAGGACGCCGAGCGCCGTGCAGCCGAGGGCGGAGCGCACGCCCCAGCCCCCTAGAGCGCCGGGGTCGACGCGACCGCGTCGGCCACGATCTGCTCGCGCGCGACGCCGGCCGCCTCGGGCACGAGCATGATGCGGTGCGAGAGCACGGCGGGCGCGAGCGCCTGGACGTCGTCGGGGAGCGCGTGGTCGCGACCGTTGACGAGCGCGTGCCCCTTGGCGGCGCGCAGCAGCATCAGGCCGGCGCGCGGGGACGCCCCGAGCTCGACGCGCGGGTCGTCGCGCGTGTGGCGCAGCAGCGCGACCACGTAGTCGCGCAGCGCGCGCGAGGCGTGCACGCGGCGGGCGGCGTCCTGGGCGGTCAGCACCTCGGTGCGGTCGACGACCGGCTCGAGCTCGAGCACGCGGTCGCCGCCCTCGTGGCCGGCGAGCATGCTCGCCTCGTCCTCGGGGTTCGGGTAGCCGAGCGACAGCCGCACCATGAAGCGGTCGACCTGCGCCTCCGGCAGCGGGTAGGTCCCTTCGTACTCGACGGGGTTCTGCGTGGCGAAGACCATGAACGGGCTCGCGAGCTCGTGCGAGTGCACGTCGACGGTGACGTGGCGCTCCTGCATGCACTCGAGCAGGCCCGACTGCGTCTTCGGCGAGGCGCGGTTGATCTCGTCCACGAGCACGATGTTGGCGAAGATCGGCCCGGGACGGAACTCGAAGCGCTGCTCGCGCTGGTTGTAGATGTTCGCGCCGACGATGTCGGCCGGGAGCAGGTCGGCCGTGCACTGCACGCGCGCGAACTGGCAGTCCAGCGTGCGGGAGAGCGCCCGGGCCAGGGCGGTCTTGCCGACGCCGGGGTAGTCCTCGACCAGGATGTGCCCCTCGGCCAGCAGGGCGACCACGACGTGGCTCAGGACGTCGTCGCGCACCTTGACCGCGCGGCGGATGTTCTCCTCGATCCGCCGTGCGAACCCGACCGCTGCTTCGACCTCCTCCTGCGCTACGGACTCCGGCAAGGGCTCGATCGGTTCCATAGCGCCTTTCAGACTCTCGATGTGGTGGATGAACGGGGGCTCAAGACGGCGTCGAGGATCGCAGCCGCGACCTCTGCCTTGCTAGTACGCGGCACGTGCCGCTCTTCGTTCGCGGTGAGGATCGTGACCTCGTTCTCGGCGGCGTCGAACCCCACGCCGGGCGCCGCCACATCGTTGACGACGACCGCGTCGAGGCGCTTGCGCGCCAACTTCCCCCGCCCGTGCTCGAGCGCCTCGTCGCCGGTCTCCGCCGCGAAGCCGACGATCAACTGGCCGTCGCGGCGGCGGGCGGAGAGGGTGGAGAGCACGTCGTCGGTACGTTCCAGGCGGAGCTGGAGTTCCCCGCCGGCGTCGGACTTCTTGATCTTGTCGGCGCGCGGCTCGGCCGGGCGGTAGTCGGCGACGGCCGCGGCCATCAGCAGCAGGTCGCAGCGGTCGAACTCGGTCGCGCAGGCGGCGGCCAGGTCGGCGGCGGTCTCGACGTCAACGTAGCGGATGCCCGGGCGGCGCTGGAGCGCGACGTTGGCGGCCACGACCGTGACCTCGGCGCCGCGCCGGGCCGCCTCGTCGGCGAGCGCGAAGCCCATCCGCCCCGACGAGCGGTTGCCGATGTAGCGGACGGCGTCGATCGGCTCGCGTGTGCCGCCGGCGGTGACGAGGACGTTCAGGCCGTCCAGGTCGGGCTTCGCCCCCAGCTCGGCCTCGATCGCGGCGAGCAGCGCGGCCGGCTCGGGCAGCCGCCCGATCCCCCACTCCCCCGGCGAGCCGAGCGCGCCGGTGCCGGGCTCCAGGACCGTGGCGCCGCGCTCGCGCAGCGTGGCGAGGTTCGCCTGCGTGGCCGGGTGCTCGTACATCGCGTCGTTCATGGCGGGAGCGAGGATCAGCGGGCGCCGGCAGGCGAGCGCGGCGGCGGTCAGGAGGTTGTCGGCCTGGCCGGAGGCGAGCTTGGCCAGCGTGTTGGCGGAGGCAGGGGCGACGACGAACACGTCCGCGGTCTCGACGAGCTGGAGGTGGGAGAGCGGCGCGTGATCCGGCGGCGGGTCGCCGGGAAACGCGCCGCGCAGCGGGTCGGGCTCCCACTCGGCGATCAGCACGGGCGCGCCGGTGATCGCGGCGAACGACGCGGTGCCCACGAAGCGCGTCGACGCGTCGGTCTGGATCACGCGCACCGCGTGCCCGGCCTTGGTGGCCAGGCGCGTGAGCTCCAGCGCCTTGTAAGCCGCGATCCCGCCGGTGACGCCGAGGAGGATTCTGCCTCGGCCGGGGGCCTCGTCACCGCTGCGCTCGGCCATTCGCTAGCGGCTGATCAGCCGCGGTAGCGGTACTTGATCTTTCCGGCCGCGACCTCTTCGAGGGCGATCGTGAGGTAGTTCTTCGACCCGGTGTCGATCATCGGGGGCGGGAACTCCTCGAAGGTGCCCTCGCCGAGGTTGTGGTAGTACGAGTTGATCTGACGGGCGCGCTTGGCGGCCACGACGACGCTCGCATACGGCGAGTCGACGTTCTCCATCAGGCGATCGACACGGGGTGAGATCAAGAGGGTTCCTTCAGCAGCGGGGGCGAGAAGCGACCCCTATAGGTTAGCGGCCCTCACAGGCGCCGGACGGCGGCCGCGAGGAACTCTTCCTCCCGCGGCGTCCAGCGCGCGAACGTCTCGGCGTCGTAGCCGCCCAGCGCGGCGACGATGTCCCAGTAGGGGTGGTAGTCCGGCCGGCCGCAGTGGGCGAGGAAGCGGTCGGCCGCGTCGAGCCCGAGCACGCCGGCGAGGTTCATGCGGCAGTGCCCGATGTCCGCGCTCGGCGCGCCGATGCTGGTGCTCGCCCAGTCGACGACGCCGGTGACCGCGCCGCCGGTCCAGAGGACGTTCCCGGGGTGGAAGTCGCGGTGGATGAAGCGGCGCTCGTCGCTCGGCGGCGGGTCGTCGAAGACGGCGAACCCGCGCTCCCAGACGTCCGGGCGGGAGGTCCAGGCGGGTGGGCTGTGCGCCTCGAGCGCGTAGGGGGCGTACTCGGGGAGGCCGGGCCCCGGCGGGGTCGCGTGGATCGCCGGCAGCAGGGCCGCGAGGCCGCGCAGGAACGCGTCGACGTCGGCGGGGCGCCACTCGACCGCGCCCGGCAGCCGCGTCATCAGCACGGCCGGGTCGCCGGCCTCCGCGCCGGTGGGATCGGACGCGACGAGCCGCGGCGTCGGCAGCGGGTTGTCCTCGAGGAGCGTGAGCGCCGCGGCCTCGCGCTGCGGCACGTCGGGCTCCTCCGCGAGCCAGTCGGCGCGCACGAAGCGGCGCAGCACGAGCGCGCGCCCGTCGGCGAGGTCGAGCGCGTGGACGGCCGACGACATGCCGCCGTCGAGCGCCCGGACCGCTGCGACCCGCCCGCCGGTCACCGCCTCGCACCACGCGAGCGCGCGCGGGGGCGCTGGCCCGCGCAGCAGCTTCGCGTCCTCCGGCGTCAACTCGTAGCCGTGCAGGCGCGCGAGCTCGTCGCCGGCCACGCCGCCCTCCCCCGCCGGCGTCGTCGCCCGCGGTCAGGTCGGCTCTCTGCACCGATCGAGGTGCGCGCGGACGCATTCCTCCAGCGCGTCGGACGCGTCCTCAAGGCGGTCGTTGACCACGACGTGGCCGAACTCGTCCTGGGCGCGGAGCTCCTCGCGCGCGGTCGCCAGGCGCGCGGCGACCTGGTCGGGCGGGTCGGTGCCGCGGCCGATCAGCCGGGCGTGGAGGGCCTGCTCGCTCGGCGGGGCGATGAAGATCTGGACCGCCTCGGGCATCGCGTCGCGGATCTGGCGCGCGCCCTGGACCTCGATCTCGAGCACCACCGGGTGCCCGCCCGCGAGCCGCTGCTCCAGCTCGGAGCGCAGCGTCCCGTAGCGCCGCCCGGAGTAGCGCGCGTGCTCGACGAACTCGCCCGCCTGCACCCGCCGCTCGAACTCCTCGTCGGACAGGAAGTGGTAGTCGACCTCGTGCGCCTCACCCGCTCGCGGGCGGCGCGTGGTCGCGGACACCGAGAGCTCCAGCTCCCCGACGCGCTCGAGCAAGGTGCGGATCAGGGTGCCTTTCCCGACGCCGGAGGGGCCGGTGATGACGAAGACGTTTGCCAAGCCGCGTCAGACGCTAGCGGCGCAGCATGCTGACCAGCTCGGTGCGCTGTCGCTGCGACAGGCCGCCGATGGTCTTGCTCGGGGAGATGCGGCACTGGACGAGCACCTTGTTCACCTTCACCCGGCCGTACTTCGGCACCGCCAGGAGCATGTCGAACACCTTGGCAGTCTCCACGTACTCGGGCGGCTCCAGCAACAGGTCGTGGATGCTGAACCGTCCGGCCTTGAGGTCGCGCTTGAGCTGTGCGCGGCGGGTGCGGATCTGATTGGCGCGATGCAACGCCTCCATCCGCTGAGTCAGCGAACGTTCGGGAGCTGCCACGGCGGGCTTGGGGGGCGTCTTTGTCGCGGGTGGCATGGGCGGCGAGTCTACATCGCGTGCGCGAGCGGACAAGGCGAAAGCCCTGAATTCAGCTCGACCTCAAGTTGAGGTGTACCCGCGTGGAGGTCACTTGACGGTAACCGGGCGCTTTGCAGGGCTTTTTCAGCGACCGTGTGCTATGCGCAGGCGCGCGGGTCTCGGTGCACCTCCAAAGATCCCGCTGTTTGCGTTGATCTGGGTCAACTCGGCCGCGATCCGGGCGCCCGCGAGGGGGTCGCGGAACGATTCGGTGCCCACGCCGACGAGATCTGCGCCCGCATCCAGCAGGTCCCGCGCATGTCGCCCCGTCTGGACGCCGCCCATGCCGACGATCGGGATCCGGACGCGCTCGCGCACCTCGCGAACCTGCGCCAGCGCGATCGCCCGGACGGCCGGGCCCGACACGCCGCCGGTGCCGCCGCCGAGCCAGGGCCGGCCCGGCCGGCGCGGGTGCATCGCCATGCCGCGCAGCGTGTTGATCAGCGAGACCGCGTCGGCGCCGTGCTGCTCGGCGGCCGCGGCGACGGCCGCCGGGGACGCGCAGTTCGGCGTGAGCTTGACGATCAGCGGCTTGGCGGTGTGCGAGCGGACCGCGTCGAGCAGCGCGGCGGTCTCGCCGGGATCGGCGCCCATCAGCAGGCCGGTCTGCACGTTCGGGCAGGAGACGTTCAGCTCGAGCGCGGCGACCTCGTCGCGCTCGCCGAACGCGCGGACGAGGCGCGCGACGTCCTCGGCGGACGAGCCCATCACGTTGACGATCAGCGGCACCGGCAGCTCGGCGAGCTGCGGGAGGTCGTGGGAGAGGTAGCCGTCGAGGCCCTTGTTCGGCAGGCCGATCGAGTTGATCATCCCGGCGCCGAGCTCCCACAGCCGCGGCGGCGGGTTGCCCTCGCGCGGCGCGAGCGTGACGGTCTTGGAGACGAAGGCGGCGAACGGGAAGTCGGTGAGCAGCGCGTCGCCGAACGCCCGTCTGGCCGCGATCGCGTCGAACGTGCCGGAGCCGTTGACGACCGGGTGCTCGAGGTCGATGCCGCAGAACGCGTACCGTCGGCCGGAGGTCCGAGCTTGCGAGGACCGAAGGACGAAATCAGTCAATTGCGGCCTCCGGGTGGTCGACGCGCTCCAGGACGGCGGCGTCGAGGACCGGGCCGTCGACGCACAGGCGGACGTAGCCATCCGTCGCCGGCACGACGCAGCCGAAGCACGCGCCGTAGCCGCACGCCATACCGGACTCCAGCGCGAGCTGCGCCGGCACGTCGTGCTCGGCGCACAGCGCGCGCACGGC
>DATHJG010001055.1:0-3142 GCA_035489875.1 Solirubrobacteraceae bacterium
GGCGACGCGGTCGACGCCCGCTTCTCCGGGCCCTGACCTCCCGGACTTTCGGCCCTCCGGCGCTTATCCTGATGAGGCCATGTTCTGCCCGTTCTGCCGCCATCCCGACAGTCGCGTCGTCGACTCGCGCACGAGCGACGACGGGCTCGCGATCCGCCGCCGGCGGCAATGCCCCGAGTGCGGGCGGCGCTTCAGCACGACCGAGACCGCGAGCCTGAGCGTCATCAAGCGCAACGGGATCGTCGAGCCGTTCAGCCGCGAGAAGATCGTGTCCGGCGTGCGCAAGGCCTGCCAGGGCCGGCCGGTGAACGACGCCGATCTCGCTCTGCTCGCCCAGCGCGTCGAGGAGACGATCCGCGCCACCGGCGTCGCCCAGATCGACGCGAACGACATCGGCCTGGCGATCCTGCCGTCGCTGCGCGAGCTCGATGAGGTCGCCTACCTGCGCTTCGCGAGCGTGTACCAGGGATTCGACTCGCTCGAGGACTTCGAGTCGGCGATCACGCTCCTGCGGGTCGAGCACGCCACCGAGGCCGCCGAGGGCGAGCCGCGCTAGCCGATACCCTGGGGCAAGCATGTACGGCCTCCTCTTCCGGGTGTTCCTGTCCCGCCTCGATCCCGAACGCGCGCACCACCTCGCCTTCGCCGTGCTCCGAGCGCTCCCGGCGATCGGCCCCCTCGTCCGGGCGTTGACCCGGCCCGCTCCCGAGCTGGCGGTCCGCGCCCTGGGCATCGAGTTCGCCAGCCCGTTCGGCGTGGCGGCGGGGTTCGACAAGGGCGCCCGCGGCATCCGGGGTCTCGGCCTGCTCGGGTTCGGGCACGTCGAGGTCGGCACCGTGACGGCGAGGCCGCAGCCGGGCAACCCGCGGCCGCGGCTGTTCCGCCTCATCCCGGATCGCGCCGTGATCAACCGGATGGGCTTCAACAACGTAGGCGCGGATGTCGTGGCTCCCCGCCTGCGGCGCGCGTCGTCCCGGCGCCGCCGGCCGGTGATCGGCATCAACATCGGCAAGTCGCGCGTCGTCGAGGTCGACGACGCCATCCCGGATTACCTCGAGAGCACCCGGCTGCTCGCGCCGCACGCCGACTATCTCGTCGTGAACGTCAGCTCCCCGAACACACCGGGCCTGCGCGGGCTGCAGCAGATCGACCGGCTCGCACCGCTGCTCGAGGCGGTGCGGGATGCCGCCGGCGGCACGCCCGTGCTCGTCAAGATCGCCCCCGACCTGAGCGACGACGAGGCGAAGGGAGTTGCCCGGATCGTCGTGCGCCTCGGTCTCGCGGGCGTCGTGGCGACCAACACCACGCTGTCGCGCGAGGGACTGCGGACCGACCCGGCGATCGTGGAGGCGGCGGGCGCCGGCGGACTGTCGGGCGCACCGCTCGCCCCCCGCGCCCTGGAACTGCTGCGCGTCCTGCGTGCCGCCGTGCCCGCCGAGCTGTGCATCATCTCGGTCGGAGGCGTCGAGACGGCCGCCGACGTCGCCGAGCGTCTGGCGGCGGGTGCCACCCTCGTGCAGGGCTACACGGCGTTCCTATACCGCGGGCCGCTGTGGGCGCGCCAGATCAACCGCGGGTTGAGGAGCGCCGCGCAGCGACGTGTCTCGAAACCCTAAGCGGGAAACGCCCCTCGCTTGACCTGCGGCTTCGGCAGCCGCAGCACCCGCATCTGGATCATCCGCATGAACGCGTACCAGCGCACGCCGCGCTCGACCCGCTCCGGCCCGCCGAACTTCGCGGCGAGCTTGCGGCGCAGCAGCGTACCGACGATGACCCCCTCGGCGGCCACGACGATGATCGCGCCCCAGACGCCGATGAGCACGTACGGCGCGATGGCCTCGAAGAAGTAACTGACGATGACGAGCACGAGCAGCGGAAGCAGGACCTCGCCCAGGCTCCAGCGCGCATCGATGTAGTCGCGCACGTACTTCTTCTGCGGTCCCTTGTCACGCTGGGGGAGGTACTTCTCCTCGCCGGCTGCCATGCCGACGCGGGCGCGCTCCCGCTGCGCCTGCACCTGGCCGCGCGACTGCTTGGTCGCGAGCTTTCGATCGCTCGGTACCAGTGGCCGCTTGCGAGCCGCCTCCTGCTCCTTGCGGGTGGGCGTGGGGTGCCCCTTGGTGGGGACGACCTCGGCCTCGGCGTCTGCGCCGGTGTCGGGTTCGATGGGGGAATTCTTTGCCACGGTGGGTCCTCGCTGTTGTGTCTGGAAAGATCATCCCATGCCCAAGCAGCACGACGCCGACCCGTCGACCACAAGCCCCCACGCCGCCGAACTCCGCGAGGCGGTGCAGGCCGGACTTCCGGCGGCGATCGCCGAGCTGTCCGACCTGGTGCGCATCCCCTCCGTCTCGTGGGACGGGTTCGATCCCGAGCATGTCGTGGCGAGCGCCGAAGCCGTCGCCGAGTTGGCGCGAGGAACGGGGGTGTTCGACGACGTCGAGATCGTGCGGTTACCGATGTCCGCGAACGGCGAACTCGGCCTCCCCGCGGTGCTCGCGACCCGAGCCGCGCGCAACGGCCGGCCGACGGTACTGTTGTACGCCCACCACGACGTGCAGCCGCCCGGCGACGACGCGGACTGGAACTCGCAGCCGTACGAGCCGACACTCCGCGGCGACCGCCTCTACGGTCGCGGAGCCGCCGACGACAAGGCCGGCGTGCTCGCGCACATCGCCGCCATCCGTGCCCTGACGACCGTCGTCGCCGAGCCCGACGTCGGCATCGTCCTGTTCGCGGAGGGGGAGGAGGAGTTCGGCTCCCGCTCGCTCCCGGCGATCCTGGAGCGCTTCCACGACCGTCTCGCCGCCGACGCGATCGTCGTGGCCGACTCCGGCAACTGGGACCTCGAGACCCCGGCCCTCACGGTCGGCCTGCGCGATGCCGTCGCGTTCAACCTCCGCATCTCGACCCTCGATCACGCGTCGCATTCCGGTCAGTTCGGGGGAGCGGTCCCCGATGCGATGCTCGCCGCGATCGAACTGCTCGCGACGTTCTGGAGAAAGGACGGCTCCGTCGCGGTCGAGGGATTGCGCAGCCACGAGGCCGAGACCCCCGACTACGACGAGGCGCAGCTGCGCGAGGAGACCGGGCTGCTCGACGGCGTGGAGCCGATCGGTCGCGGCGACCTGCTCTCGCGCAC
>DATHJG010001056.1:0-3817 GCA_035489875.1 Solirubrobacteraceae bacterium
CCGCCGATCAGCTCCACGCCCTCGAGCCCGTTGCGCTCCGCGCGCCGGCGCAGCTCCTCGAGCCGCGGATGCTCGTCCGGCGTTGTCGCCACGATCAGCTTGCCGCCCTGCTCGTAGGGGATTCCACGCTCGGCGGCGAACGCGATCAGCTCGCGCCGCCCCTCGCGGCACAGGCGCGCCTTGAGCGACCCGGGCGCGTAGTAGACGCCCGCGTGCACGACCCCCGAGTTGTGCCCGCTCTGGTGCGCGGCCACCCGGTCCTCGGCCTCCACCACCGCGACCGCGAGCGACGGCCGCGCCCGCCGCAGCTGGAGCGCCGTGGCGAGGCCGACGAGCCCGGCGCCCACCACGACGACGTCGAGCTCGGGCTCAGCCATCCGGCGCCACGGGCCGGTCGATGTACACGGTCTTCGTGTCCGTGTAGAAGTGGCGCGCCGCGTCGCCCTGCTCGCGGCTGTGCGAGCTGGAGTCCTTCGTCCCGCCGAACGGCGCCTGCGGCTCGGCGCCGGGCGTCTCGGAGTTCACGTGCACCACGCCGGCCTCGATCTCCTCCGCGAAGTCGAACGCCGCGCCGAGGTCGCGCGTGAACAGCGAGGCGGAGAGCCCGAAGCGCGTGTCGTTGGCGACGGCGATCGCCTCCTCCAGCGACCGCACGCGGATCGTGCCGACGACGGGGCCGAAGATCTCCTCCTGGCCGATGCGCGAGCCGGGGTCGACGTCGAGGTAGACGGTCGGGCTGACGAAGTGGCCGCCGTCGCGCTCGGGCAGGTCGCCGCCGGCGGCCAGGCGGTGCCCCTCGCTGCGCGCCAGGTCGAGGTAGCCGGCGACCCGCGTGCGCTGCGCGTCCGAGACGAGCGGGCCGAGGTCGGTGCCCGGATCCAGCGGGTCGCCGACGCGCAGGGCACGCACCCGCTCGACCAGCCGCTCGGTGAACTCGTCCGCCACGTCGCCCACGAGCAGCGCGCGGCTCGTCGCCGTGCACTTCTGGCCCGTCGAGAGCATCGCGCCCCGCACCGTCTGGTCGACGGCGAGGTCGAGGTCGGCGTCGGGCAGCACGATCACGGGGTTCTTCCCACCCAGCTCGAGCTGGACCTTGACGCCGCGCCGCACGACCGCGGCGTGGATCTCGCGGCCGACGGCCAGCGAGCCCGTGAACGAGATGCCCGCGACGCGCGGGTCGCCGGTCAGCGCGTCGCCGATCTCCGCCGGGTAGCCGGTGACGAGGTTCATCACGCCGGGCGGCAAGCCGGCCTCGGTGAGCGCCTCGACCAGCCGGGCCGCGCAGAGCGGCGTCAGCTCGGACGGCTTCCATACGACCGTGTTGCCGTACGCGAGCGCGGGCGCGATCTTCCACGCGGGGATGGCGATCGGGAAGTTCCACGGGGTGATGATCAGCACCGGTCCGAGCGGCTCGTCGATCGCGTAGAGGAACGTCCCCGCCTTCGCGCTCGGGTAGACGGAGCCGACCGGCCGGCTCGTCTCGCCCGCGAAGTACCGGAGGATCGCGACCGCGCGGCCGACCTCGCCGCGCGCCTCGGCGAGCGTCTTGCCCTCCTCGCGGGTCAGCTCCTCGGCGGTCGCCTCGGCTCGCTGCGCGAGCAGCTCGGCGGCGCGGAACAGGATCTCGCCGCGCTGCGGGGCCGGCGTCCGGCGCCAGCCGCGCGCGGCCGCGGCGGCCGCCGCGCAGGCCGCCGCGGCGTCGGCGGCGTCCGCGCGGGCGAAGACGCCGACGACCTCGGCCGGCCGCGCCGGGTTGCGGTCCTCGAACGTGCGCGGGCCGGCGCGCCACTCGCCGCCGATGTGGAGCCCGAACGCGGGCGGGTCGCCTGCGGTCACGGCGGATCGGTCGTCGCCGGCCATCACGCGGCCGCCCGGTCGCGGGCGGGGACGGCGCGGCGGGCGGCGAGCGTGCCCTCCAGGACCGCCTCCTCGATGCTGCGCGGCGAGCGGCAGTCGCCCGCCTCCTCCACGACGAGGCCCGCGCGCGTGCGCAGCGCGTCCGCGAGCCAGTCGTCCGGCACGCGCCCGAGCGCGACCAGCAGCGCGTCGGCCGCGATCTCCGTCCGCAGCTCCGGCGCGAAGATGTTGCGGAAGCGCACGACGCCGTCGCCCGCGCCCTCGAGGCCGAGGTAGTGCTCGATCCGCACGCCGGCGCGCGACAGCCGCGCGATGTACTGGTTGCGCACGTACTGGTGCAGCGTCTCGCCGGGCATGACCGCGCCGACGGCGAGCGTGACGTCGCGACCCTCCCCGGCGAGCAGCTCGGCGCAGTCGAGCGCGGCGGCGTCCCCGCCCCAGTCGGCGATGAGGATCCCGCCGGCGGGCCGCGCGCCCGCCAGCACGTCCCACACCTGCGCGACCTCGACGCCGTCGAGCTGCTGGCGCGGCGGCGCGGGCCGCGCGCCCGTGGCGAGCACGACCAGGTCGGGCTCGAGCCCGGCGATCGCGTCGGCGTCCGCATGAACACCGGTGCGCAGCTCCACGTTGGGGCGGTCGAGGAGCGCCTCGTAGTTCCCGGCCAGCGACTCGGCCAGCTCGCGGTGCCCGGGCGCCTGGCCGGCGAGCCAGACCTGGCCGCCGATCCGCGCGGTGCGCTCGAGCACGACGACGTCGTGCCCCGCCGCGCCGGCCTCGGCCGCGGCGGCGAGGCCCGCCGGCCCGGCCCCGACCACGACCACGCGGTGCGCCGCCGGCGCCGGCGCGGGTCGCGGCAGCGTCCGCTCGCGCCCGGTGCGCGGGTTCTGCGCGCAGCGGATCGGCGTCTCGGCGTGGTAGTGCGCGATGCACGCGTTGCAGCCGACGCAGCGCAGGACCGACCGCGTCTCGCCCGCGCGCGCCTTGCGCGGCATGTCCGGGTCGGTGATCAGCGCGCGGTTCATGCCGAACGCGTCCGCCGCGCCGCGTGCGACGAGCCCGTCGGCCTCGACGGGATCGATCACGCGCGTCGTGGCGATCAGCGGCGGCCCCAGCTTGAACGGCTCGGTGAGGTCGGCGATCAGGTTGCGCGGCGCCGGCGGCGGGGGCACGATCCCCGAGCAGCCGTCGAACGTCGACGAGTTGCCGACCGCGACGTGGATGAAGTCGACGAGCGGCGCGAGCGCGGGCGCGACGGCGCGCGCCGGCGCGGAGTCGGCGCTCAGCCGCACGCCGAGCGCCAGCCCGGGCGCGGCGGCGCGAATCGCCTCCAGCACCTCGGTCACGAACCGCGCGGGCTCGCCGTAGCGGTCCTCGCGCCGGTTCCACTCGGGCGCGAAGAACTGCTCGCCGAGGTAGCCGTGCGCCGCGGTGACCTCGATCCCGTCAAGCCCCGCGTCGGCGGCGATCGCAGCACAGCGGGCGTAGGCGGCGACGATCTCCTCGACCTCCTCGGTGCGCAGCGCGCGCGGCTCGGTGTGGTAGCGATGGCTCGGCAGCGCCGACGCCGACACCACGACGGGACGCGGCGCCGACAACATCACCTCGCGGCCGCCGTGGAACAGCTGCACGAACAGCTTCGTCCCCTCGCCCTGCACCGCAGCCGCGACGCGCCGGTAGCCGTCGACCATGCCGTCGAGGTAGCCGCCGATCGTGTGGGCGGTCAGGAGCCCCGACGGCGCGATCGCCACCGCCTCCATGACGATCAGCCCGGCGCCGCCGCGCGCCCGCGCGTGCTGGTAGGCGACGAAGTCGTCGGTCGGAAGGTGGTCGTGGACGAGCGTCGTCTGGTGCGCCGTCGAGACGATCCGGCACGGCAGCTCGGCCGGGCCGAGCGTGAGTGGGGTGAACAGGTGGTCGAGCATCGCGGGGTCCTCCTCGGTTGCGGCGCCGGCGCTCACTC
>DATHJG010001057.1:0-2829 GCA_035489875.1 Solirubrobacteraceae bacterium
ATCTTCGTCGACCCGATCGATGCGCACATCACGCTGGTGTCGGATCCGCTGCCGACGATCTGGCACGGGATCCCGTTGCGGCTGCGCTCGATCGGCGTCGACGTCGATCGGCCGGCGTTCATGCTCAACCCGACCGACTGCAGCGCGAGGCAGATCGGCACGACGGTGCTCTCGACTGCGGGGGCGACTGCGCAGCTCACGCATCCGTTTCAGGCGCGCGGGTGCGCGGGGCTGCGGTTCGCGCCCAAGCTCGGGCTGCGGCTCACCGGCAAGACGCAGACGACCGACGGCAAGCATCCGGGCCTGAACGCGGTGCTGACGCAGGCGCCGGGTCAGGCGGGCACGAAGTCGGCGTCGGTCGCGCTGCCGCTGTCGCTGGCGCTCGATCCGGACAACGCGCAGGCGTTGTGTGAGTTCGAGGCCGGCCTGCGCGTCGATTGCCCGGCGACGTCGATCGTGGGGTCGGCGACGGCGGTCTCCCCGGTGCTGAACCGGCCGCTGACCGGGCCGGTGTACTTCGTCAAGAACGTGCGGATCGGACGCACTGGTCAGCCGATCAGGACGCTGCCGACGCTGCTGATCCCGCTGCGCGGGGAGATCGCGCTGAACCTGCGCGCGAACTCGTCGGTCGAGAGCAACAAGCTCGTGACGACGTTCCCCGGCGTGCCGGATGCGCCGATCACGCGCTTCGAGCTCAAGATCGCCGGCGGCAGGCACGGCATCCTGGTCGCGAACACCAACATCTGCACCGCGAGCCGGCGCGCGGTCGTGCAGATCGACGGCCAGAACGGCAAGCGCGCCGACACCGCGCCTCGGCTGCGCATGCCGTGCGGGACCACGTCGCCGGCGCTCGAGGTGGCCAAGGCGCGCTGGAAGGGCCGCGTGCTGCGCGTCTCCGGCCGCGTCGGTGCCAAGGCGACGAAGCGCGTGACGGTGTCGATGCGCTGCGGCGCGAAGACGATCCGTGCGGCTGCCAAGCCGCGCAAGGGGCGCTGGAGCGCGAAGTTGCGCTGCGGCGCCGGTCGGAAGGTCGGTCGCCGGCTCTCCCTCGCCTACCCAGGCGACTCGACCTACAAGGCGGGGCGCGTGCAGTCCAGCACGCCGCGCCGCGCCTGACCGCCTCCGGGACGGCCGCGCCTCCGGATGAGGCGCGGCCGCCAGGGGCGTTCAGCCACCGAACCGGCTGCGCAGCGCCTGCACGTTCGCGACGTAGCGGGTCGTGTCGTCGTACAAGCCGCGGTCCTGGACCGACTTCAGGCCCTGGTAGTAGCCGGCGATCGCCGCGTTCTCGTCGCCGCCGGTGTCGTCCAGCAGTCGCCTGAGGTACATCACGCCGGCGTGCACGTTGTCGGTCGCCGAGTTGGGGTCGAGCTGCCGCTGGGCCAGGTTCTGCTGCACGTAGTCCCACGTGCCCGGCATCACCTGCATCACGCCGCGGGCGTTGGCGGACGACACCATCGAGTTGTTGAAGCCGCTCTCCTGCCACGCGATCGCCGCCGCCAGCGAGGGGGAGACGCCGTACTGCGCGGCGACGGACTGCACGTCGGCGGCGCCGACGCGCGTCGCCGTCGGCGCGGGGTCCGCCGCCGGGACGACCGCCGCCGGCGCAGGCTCGGCCGCGCCGGCCGGCGCGGGCGCGCCGCCCGGCAGCTTGAGCACCGTGCCGGCCACGAGCACGCCGTCGGGATCCAGCCCGTTCATCGCAGCCATGTCGGACATCGAAACGCCCGCCCCGGCGGCGAGCCCCGAGAGCGTGTCGCCGGGGCGAACCGTATACGCGCCCTGGACGTGCGGCGCGCCGCCACTCGAGGCGGCCGGCGCCGACGTGCCGTTCGCCGCCGCGATGCCGGAGAGCGTGTCGCCCGGCTGGACGACGTAGCCGCCGCCGGAGCCCGCCGCGCCCGGAGTCGAGCCCGCCGCGCCCGCACCCGACAGCGCCGCCGCACCCTCGGCCACCGTCGGCACCCGGATCGTCGAGCCGAGCACCACCTGCGCGTCCTCGGACAGCCCGTTGTAGGCGGCCACGGTCCGGGTGGTCAGGTTGTTCGCGGCGGCGATCGACCACAGGGTCTCGCCGGGCTGGACGGTATGGGCGACTTCAGCCGACGCCGGCGCGGCGAGCGCCAGCAGGGCGAGCAGGGTGGATCCGATCAAGCGGCGCACGTCGTTGACCTCCGTGGTCGTTTGGCGTCGTCTGCACCATTAGCCCGCTTCCCTCCCCCGAACACCCCGACGCGCGGCGTTACGGCGCCTTGCAGCCGTCGTTGCCGCCACCGAGCGCTCTTACGTGCCCCTGCACGCGAGCTTGCGCTCAGGCAGTAGCGTCCCGGCCGCCATGGACGCGGCCGATCTCAAGCTGTGGGCGCAGAAGTGGCGCTTCTACGAGCGCAACGCGCTGCCGTGGAACCGCGCGCGCATCCACGCCGAGTTCGCGCGGCGGCGCGCGTTCTGCCGCTGGCCCGTGCACGGCAACGTGCTGGAGATGCTGCGCGAGGGCCGGCTGGAGATCGGCGAGCACGTGCTGCTCGAGCCGCACGTCTGGCTGACCGCTCCCGCGCCGGGCCGGATCCGGATCGGCGGCGGCACGTTCCTCAACCTCGGCGTCCAGGTCGCGGCCGTCGAGCTCGTGGAGATCGGGCCGCACTGCATGCTCGCCAACGGCTGCTTCGTCACCGACGGCAACCACCGCTTCGACGACCCTGACCGGCCGGTCCCATGGCAGGGCTTCACGACCAGGGGCCCGACCCGGATCGGCGCGAACGTCTGGTGCGGCGCCAACGTCGTGATCACGAGCGGGGTCACGATCGGCGACCGCTGCGTGATCGGCGC
>DATHJG010001058.1:0-4048 GCA_035489875.1 Solirubrobacteraceae bacterium
CCCGCTCGCCCCCGAGGAATGCGCCGACCTCGCCCGCCGCGCCGGCGCGCTCGTCGACGTCGCCGCGCTGGATCGCTCCGGGCCCGGCACCGCGGTGCTGCTGTGGCGCAACGAGCACTCCGAGGCCTGGCTGAACACGTGGTGGGAACCGCGCGACACCGGCTACCACGACCACGAGGGCTCGTGCGTCGGCGTGCACGTGATCGAGGGGAACGCGAGCAACGAGGGCCTGCCCGTGGGCGGCCCGCGGCAGGTGCG
This sequence comes from Solirubrobacteraceae bacterium, assembly GCA_035489875.1. Classification (GTDB taxonomy): domain Bacteria; phylum Actinomycetota; class Thermoleophilia; order Solirubrobacterales; family Solirubrobacteraceae; genus DASQMT01. The sequence goes on from DATHJG010001058.1 coordinate 259, forward strand.
GCGCTACCGCGCCGGCGACACGTTCTGGCTGCCCGGCACGGCGATCCACCGGATGGACCACGACGCCGGCGCCGTGACCGTGCACGTCTACGCGCCGCCGATCCGCACCCTCGGCCACTACGAGATCGTCGACGGCGATCTGCACCGGGTGCCCGGGAGCCCCGACGAGGGGTCGCCGCCGAGCCCCGCGCTGCTCGACGCGCTCGACCGATGAGCAGCTCGTCAGCCGGCGGCGGCGCGCACGGCGCGCGCGAGCGCGGGCAGCGCCGCCTCGGCGAGCGCGGCGTCGGCGCCGATCGGGCGGTCCTCGAGCCGGGCGTCGAAGCCGGAGGCGAGCGCGCGGAGCGGTCCGATCATGCCGCCGTCGGGCGCCCCCTTCATCCGCAGCGCCCGCTCCGCCGCGACCCACTCCAGCGCCAGCACGCTGCGCAGGTGCAGGACCGCGTGACGCGCCTGCCCCGCCGCCTGCCACGCGAAGCTCGCGTGCTCCTCGAGCCCGCGCGAGATCGCGACGGTGCCGAGCACGACCGGCGCGGCGTCGGCGCGCAGGCGCGCGAGCGCGTCGGCCGCGAGGTACTCGGCGATCAGCACGCCGGAGCTGCCGGGCGCGTCGACCGACAGGAACGGCGTCAGCCCGGTCAGCCCGGGCTCCATCAGGTGGGAGAGCCGCGCGGCGGACATGCTCGCGAACGGCACGAGCGCGAGCCGCAGCGTGTCGAGCGCGAGCGCGCACGGCGCCGCGTGGAAGCCGCCGTGGTGCAGCACGTCGGCGCCGGCGATCAGGGGGTTCTCAGCCGCCGCGTTGATCTCGACCGCCAGCACCTCGTGCATGCCCGCGGCGGCGGCGTGCAGCGCGGCCGCGACGGGCGGCAGGCAGCGCAGGCCGAACGGGTCCTGCACGCGGGCCGGCTCGGGCGCGCCTTCGGTCAGCACCCAGAGGCGCTCGGACACGGCCGTCAGCCCGGGCAGCGGGCGCGCGGCCGCGACCTGGGGCGAGAACGCCTCGCGGTTGCCGTCGAGCGCGTGGAACGTGAGCGCCGCGACGCCGAGCCCGGCGTCGAGCAGCTCGCGCGCGTCGGCCCACGCGAGCGCGGCCGCCGCGTGCGTGGCGGCGTTCGAGCTGATCAACGGGAGCGCGTCGCCGGCCTCGATCTGCACGACGGGCACATCGACGTCGGGGACCGCGCCGCCCGCCTCGACGCGCTCGGCCCACTCCCCCTCACCGGCGAGCGCCAGCCCGAGCTGCGCCAGCAGCGTGAGGTCCCCCGTGCCGATCCCTCCGAGGTCGCGCAGGACCGGCAGCCGCGCGCGGCGCAGGACCGCGACCAGCGCGTCGGCGATCTCCGGCCGGTGGCCGCCTCCGCCCGCGGCGATCTGCGCGAGCCGGATCAGGATCGTCCCGCGCACGAGCTCGTCCGGCAGCGGGTCGCCGACGCCACCGGCGTGGCTGCGCAGCAGCCGCACGCTGTGCGCGAGCAGGTCGGCCTCCGGCACCGCGACGCTGCGGTTGGCGCCGACGCCTGTCGTGCGGCCGTAGACGGGGCGGCGCTGCGCGACGTCCTCCGCGACGGCGTGGGAGCGGGCGATGCGCTCGCGCGCCGCCGCGGTCAGCTCGACGCCGATCGGTCCACCGCGCGCCGCGGTGACGACCGCGGCCGGCGAGAGCGGCTCGTCCCCGATGCGCAGCGCGGTCATGCGGCGCAACTCAACCACACGGGCGGATGGCAAGATGCGCCGATCCGGGCGGCGAACGAACGCATGGAGGTGCTGGGATGAGCGAGCTGCGCTGCCGCGGCTGGCAGCAGGAGGCCGCACTGCGGATGCTCGAGAACAACCTGCATCCCGACGTGGCCGAGAAGCCGGAGGAGCTCGTCGTCTACGGCGGCATCGGCAAGGCGGCGCGCAACCACGCGTGCCTCGCGGCGATCAAGCGCGAGCTGACGACGCTCGGCGACGAGGAGACGCTGCTCGTCCAGTCCGGCAAGCCGGTCGCGGTGTTCGAGACGCACGCGGCCGCGCCGCGCGTGCTGATCGCCAACTCGAACCTGGTCGGCAAGTGGGCGAACTGGGAGCACTTCCGGGAGCTCGACGCGGCCGGGCTGATGATGTACGGCCAGATGACCGCGGGCTCCTGGATCTACATCGGCACCCAGGGGATCCTGCAGGGCACGTACGAGACGTTCGCGGCGATCGCGCGGCAGCGCTTCGGCGGCTCGCTCCGCGGCCGGCTCGTGGTGACCGCGGGGCTGGGCGGGATGGGCGGCGCGCAGCCGCTGGCGGTGACGATGAACGAGGGGTGCGCGCTGTGCGTCGAGGTCGACCTCCAGCGGATCGAGCGGCGGATCCGGGAGCGCTACCTCGACGAGCGCGCCGGCTCGCTGGACGACGCGCTCGCGCGCCTCGAGGCGGCGCAGCGCGAGGGCCGCGCGCTCTCGATCGGCCTGCTCGGCAACGCGGCGGAGATCCTGCCCGAGCTGGCGCGGCGCGGCGCCGCGGTCGACGTCGTGACCGACCAGACGAGCGCGCACGACCCGTTGAACGGCTACGTGCCCGCCGGGCTGACGCCCGAGCAGGCCGACACGCTGCGGGCGGCCGATCCCGACGAGTACCTCGAGCGCGTCGGCCAGTCGGTGCTCGCGCACGTCGACGCGATCCGCACGCTCGGGCGGCAGGGCGCGGAGGCGTTCGACTACGGCAACGCGCTGCGCGGCGTCGCGGCCGACCACGGCGACGCGGACGCGTTCGCGTACCCCGGCTTCGTGCCCGCCTACATCCGGCCGCTGTTCTGCGAGGGCAAGGGCCCGTTCCGGTGGGTCGCGCTGTCGGGCGACCCGGCGGACATCGCGGCGACCGACCGGGCGATCCTCGACCTGTTCGGCGACCAGGAGCACATCCGGCGCTGGATCGAGCTGGCGAGCGAGCGGGTCGCGTTCCAGGGTCTGCCGGCGCGGATCTGCTGGCTCGGCTACGGCGAGCGCCACCTCGCCGGGCTGCGGTTCAACGAGATGGTCGCCTCCGGCGAGGTCAAGGCGCCGATCGTGATCGGGCGCGACCACCTCGACGCCGGCTCGGTCGCCTCGCCCCAGCGTGAGACGGAGTCGATGCGGGACGGGTCGGACGCGGTCGCCGACTGGCCGATCCTCAACGCGCTGATCAACACCGCGACCGGCGCGTCATGGGTCTCGTTCCACCACGGCGGCGGTGTCGGCATGGGGCTCTCGCTGCACGCCGGGCAGGTGAGCGTCGCCGACGGGACCGACCTCGCGGCCGAGCGGATCCGGCGCACGCTGATCGCCGATCCGGGGATGGGGATCGTGCGCCACGTCGACGCCGGGTACGACGAGGCGATCGAGGCGGCCGACCGGCTCGGGGTCCGGATCCCGATGCGCGAATGAGCGTCTCCATCAACGGCGCGGCGCAGGTCCTGCGTCATCTCGAGGGACTGCCGTACCTGCGCCACGACCGCGCGGGCGAGCTGACCCTCGACCCCGGCGACCTGGCGATCGAGGGCGAGCGGATCTCGCCGGACGCCGCCTCACCTGCCGCCGCCGTGCAGATCGACGCGTCGGGCGCCGCCGTCCTGCCGGGGTTCGTCGACTGCCACACGCATCTCCCGTTCGCGGGCTGGCGCGCCGAGGAGTACGAGCGCAAGGTGACCGGCGTGCCGTACGAGGAGATCGCGCGCGCCGGCGGCGGCATCGCCAGCTCGGCGCGGTCGCTCGCGGCGGCGAGCGACGAGGAGGTGCTCGCACAGGCGCGGATGCTCGCGGACGAGCTGCTCGCGCACGGG
>DATHJG010001059.1:0-10456 GCA_035489875.1 Solirubrobacteraceae bacterium
GGAGGGCCCGCCCTCGTGGATGCTCGCCGCGGCGGCGGCCGTCGAGGCGGCGGCCACCGGCGCCGAGGCGCCGAAGCCCGCGCCCCGGCGGAGCGCGAAGACGGCGGACGAGTCGGCGGTGGTCGACGCCGCGCTGGACGAGGCGGCGAAGCCCGCGCGCCGGCGGCGCGCGAAGGCGGCGGACGAGCCGGCGGTGGCCGAGGCCGTGCTGGACGGGGCGCCTAAGCCGGCGCGCCGGCGGCGCGCGAAGACGGCGGACGAGCCGGTGGCGGTCGAGGCGCCGAAGCCTGCGACTCGTCGCCGTACGACTGCGAAGGCCGCGGAGGCGGCGTCGGACGAGGCGCCGAAGCCCGTCAAGCCGGCGCCGCGTCGGCGAGCCACGGCGAAGGCCGCGGAGGTGTCTGGTGAGGCGTCAAAGCCTGCTGCGCGTCGTCGCGCGACTGCGAAGGACGCGGAGGCGTCGGACGAGCCCGCGAAGCCCGCCCCCCGGCGCCGGGCGACCGCGAAGGCCGCCACCGACGGGGCCGCCGCCGAGGCGCCCAAGCGCGCCGTCCGACGGCGCGCGGTCACGACGGCCGTCGACGGCGCCGTCGAGGTGCCGCCCGCCGCGACCGCGCCCGGTGCCGACGCGCCGAAGCCGAAGGCCCGGCGCCGGGCCGTCAAGGCCGCCGAGGACGTCAGCACGTCCGCGGACGGGGCGCCCGAAGCCGCCTGAACCGACGGAGCGACCGCGCCGCTCGCTCAGGCGGCCGTCGAGCGCGATGAACGCCGACTCGACGCGCTCCCTGATCACACCCGGGGCCGCTGATACGTTCGAAGGGCATGTACGGCTACACGATCTTCGACACCGAGCTCGGCCGCTGCGGCATCGCCTGGGGCGATCGCGGGATCGCCGCCGTCGAGCTCCCCGACGCCGACGAGGCGGCCACGCGCCGGCGCCTGCGGCGGGCGCTGCCGGACGCGCAGGAGTCGCCGCCGCCGCCTCAGGTCGCCGCCGCGATCGACGCGATCGCGCGGCTGCTCGCGGGCGAGCCCGACGACCTGAAGTCCGTCGTCCTCGACATGCAGGACGTGCCGGAGTTCCACCGGCGCGTCTACGACGTGGCGCGCGCGATCCCGCCCGGCGAGACGCTGTCCTACGGCGACGTCGCCGCGCGGCTCGGCGAGCCGGGCGCGGCCCAGGCGGTCGGCCGGGCGCTCGGCCGCAACCCGTTCCCGATCGTCGTCCCCTGCCACCGCGTGCTGGCGGCGAACGGCGCGCTGCACGGCTTCTCGGCACCCGGCGGGATCGAGACCAAGCGGCGCATGCTGGCGATCGAAGGCGCGGGCGCGCCGACCCTGTTCGACTGAGGGCCCGTCCAAGAAGTCGGCACGCCCGGACGACGACCGTGGACACTTCGCCGGATCGCCACCCGAACCCGCGGAAATACGTCCGGTATTCCCTTCGGGATTCGTGCGGCGCCCGACTCGGTCCACGGCCGTTCCGGCCGCACCGACTGTTCTCGGACGGACCCCTAACGCGCGAGGTGGACCTCGCCGGCGGCGAGCGTCTGCAAAGTTCCCCCGGGGAGCCGGACGAGCAGCGCGCCCGTGTCGTCGATCCCCGCGCCGGTCCCCTCGCCCTCCGCCCAGCGCACGGGCTGGTCGCGCAGCGCGTCGCGGACGCGCAGGGCGGCGAGGCATGCCGCGGGCGGCTCTGCCAGGCGGCGCTCGAGCGCGACCAGGAGCTCGCTGAGCGTCGACTCCAGCTCGACCGGCGACCGGCCGAGCGTCGCGGCGCGGTCGCGCACCTCGGGCGGCAGCGCGGCGAGGTCGACCGCGACGTTGACGCCGATCCCGAGCACCGCCCAGCCCTCCTCCGGCCGCGCCTCGACGAGGATCCCCGCGAGCTTGCGCCCGCCGACGAGCACGTCGTTGGGCCACTTCACGAGCGCCTGCTCGCCGGCGAGGTCGGCGACGGCGAGGCCGGCGCGGAGCGGCAGGAGCGGGTCGTAGTCGCGCAGCAGCAGCGACAGCAGCAGCGCCTGCCCGGGCGGCGCCGCCCACGTCCGGCCCTGGCGTCCCCGACCGGCCGTCTGCATGCCGGCGGTGACGAGCGCCCCGTGCGGCGCGCCGCCCGCGGCGAGCGCCCGCGCGCGGTCGTTGGTCGACGGCGTCTCGCGCAGATGCAGCCGTGGGCGCCCCAGCGCGGCGGTCACGACGCGTGGCGGGCTGCGTCTATGTGGCCTGAGCCGGCTCGCGCCTCGACCGCCGCCGCGATCGTGACGTCGTCGCCCGGCCGGACCCGCAGCGCGGCGGCCGCGTCGCCCCGGTTGACCGCGATCGCGGCGGTGCGGGCGGCGTCCTCGTAGACGAGCGCGTCGCCCGGCCCGACGTCGGCGAACGTGCGGACGTAGGTCGCCTCCAGCCGGCCGTCGCCCGCCGTGACCGCGACCGGGTGGCCGATCCGCAGACCGGCGGCGGCGAGGTCGGTGTGGTGGGCGAGCAGGGAGACGTTGCCGAAGCCGTCGATGCCGAGCACGGTCGCGACGAGCATGCCCGGCTCGCGCCGGGCGCGCGGCACGTCGAGCGGCACGAGCTCGACCGGCTCGAGCGGCGGGCCGGCGCCGGCGAGCGGCTCGCCGGCGGCCAGCCGCGCCGCGACCGGCGCGAACAGGTCGCGCCCGTGGAACGTCGCGGCGACCGGTTCCAGCCGCCACGGCGACTCGGAGATCTCCACGACCTCCGCGATCCCGCCGAACCGCTCGGCCGCGGGGAGCAGCAGGCCGTTGTCGGGCCCGACCAGCAGCCGGTCCTCGTCGCCGGTCCGCAGCGCCACCGCCCGCCGGCGCGCGCCGACCTCCGGGTCGACGACCGCGAGATGCACGCCGGCCGGCGCATACGGCAGCGCTCGCGCGAGCGTCAGCGCGCCCTGGAGCACGCCGTAGCGGGGGATCCCGTGGCTGATGTCGATCACCCGCACGTCGGGCGCGATCCGCGCGATGACCGCGTGGACCACGCCGACGAACTCGTCGGCGGTGCCGTAGTCGGACAGGAACGTCACCGGCCGCACGCCGCGCATCATAATCCGCGTGTCGGAGGGTCGAGTCCCTCCTCCGGCATCCCCGTCGTAGCACGTAGTCCGCGGCTTTGCAGGTAGTTCGCGCGGATCCGGAGGTTGGCGCACCGACCGCCACGAACCGCTGCGAACCGCTCGTTTCTGGCAGTTGTGTCCACCCTCGGGGCGCGGGAGGATGTCAATGTTTGTCCAGTTCCGTCCGATCTGGTCTATTCTGTACAACCCTGGCCGATAACTGAGCCATCGCCATGAGAACGACTGTCTCCCGCCCCCAACTCCTCACCGTCGCTCAGGCCGCGTCGCTGCTCAACGTGTCCGACAAGACGATCCGCCGCTGGATCGAGGCCCAGAAGATCCCGTTCCTCAAGCTGCCGAGCGGCGCCTACCGGATCCCGCAGGGCGCGCTGCTCGCCTCGCTCCAGGGCACGTACGACCTTGCCGCGGAGATCGCCGCGCTCGACGAGCGGCTTGCCGACGTCTCCGAGGATGATGTGCGGCGGGCGCTCGACTCGCAGGATTAGCCGTCCCCCCTGCCGCCTAGCCTGGCGGCATGCCGTCCGTGGTCATGGACACGAGCATGGCACTTCCGGCGACGCTCTCGCCGCGCGGCATGACGCGGAAGTTCTGGCTCCTGCTGGCGGTCGGCGCGCTGGCGTACCGAGCCGAGCATCTCCGTCTCGAGCTTGACGCGCTCAACGCCGAGGCGGAGCGTGAGGGTGGCGGCGAGATCCACGGTTCGGAACTCCTGGAGGGCCTCGCAGCGGCTGCCGAGCAACGGCTCGCGGCCGTGCGCGAGCACCTGCCCCACGACGCGCCGCAGGACTGTGTGTCGCTCGGATCGGTGGTGCTGTTCGATGAGTACGAGCGCAAGGTCCGCGAGGTGGGCGCCAAGCTCAACCCGCGCGTGTCGCCCGAGATGGCCCCGGTGCTCCGTCGCCAGTTCGAAGCGATCTGCGTCGGTGGCCCCGCACCGTTCGATCCGGCGACCGCGCCGGCGCTCACCCGGGACCCGGCTGACGACGCCATCGTCTACACGGCGCTCCTCGCCGACGCGGACTTCCTGATCTCCGACGACCGCGACATCGTGCCCGAGCGAGACGAGCACACCTACGAGCACGGAGGCCACCGTGTACTGGCGGTCCGCTTCGGGCACTTCGTCCGCGACTACTTCAGGCCCGCGGAGCTGGATTGGGGAGCCGTCGACGGGACGAGGCTCGCTACCGCGTACCGCCACCTCGGCAGCATCGTGTGACGGCGTCACGCCTGACGCCGGCGGCGCCGGAGGTAGGTGTTCAGTCGCTCAGCCGGGTCGCGTTCCTCCGGCTGCGGGAGGAACTTGGTGTAGCGCTGGACCATCTGCAGATCGGAATGCCCCATGTACTCCATGATCTCCTTGAGCGTGTAGCCCGCCGCCATCAGGAACGAGGCGTAGGTATGGCGGTACTCGTGCAGCGTGATCCGGGTCAAGCCGGCGGCCGTCCAGGCGGTGGTGGCGCGGCGGGCGATCTTGCCCGACATGACCGAGGTCGGGGCGACCGGATCCGTCGGCTCGAACGGATTGCGCAACGACGCCTGGCGGAGAATCTCGCGCAGCGGCGCCGCGATCGGCGGCCGCCGACCCGTGCCCGCAGCGCTCTTCGCCTTGCGGACATGCAGGCGGTAGCCGTCGAGCGCGATGTCCTCCCAGCGGAGCCGATGTATCTCCTCGCGGCGCAGGCCCGCGTAGAACGCGAGCGCGTACGGGACCTGGTCGTCGGGATCGAGCGCGGCCAGGAGCTGCTCAGCCTCCTCGAGCTGTGCCACTCGCGTCCGCGGCTTCTCGTCGTTCGGCGGCAGCTCGACGTCGCGCACGGGGTTGCGCGGCACGAGCTGCCGGGTCGGCCGCGACGCCCAGCCGTAAATCGCGCTGACGACCGAGAGCATGTTCGCGATCCGTGAGCGGGACAGCCCTTCCTCGCTGAGCCGGTCGACCCAGAGCTGCCAGTCGCGCTCGGTGATCTCCCTTGGCGTGCCGCCCGCCGAACTCTGGAATCAGGCGGCTGCGGAGCGTGCGCCCATAACCCTTGAGGGTGTTGGGCGAGTGAGCAAGCCCTTGTCGACACGCTGGAAGTGATGGACAGCATGCTTGGCCGACGCCAGCAGCGCCTGGCCGAGCTCCACCAGCAAGAGCTGATCGAGAACTGGCAACGAGCTCGGGCCGGTGAGACACTGAATCCGATCGAACCGTTGCGATGACGGGCTTCGCACAAGACATAACCGGCGTCACCGTCGTCCGCCACGGCGTTCTGCGCCTGGTGTTCGCCGACGGCCTCGTGGGGGACGTCGAGGTCCTCGACCGCATGCGAGGACCGGTGTTTGCCGAGGCCTGCACCCCTGACGGCTTCGCCAAGGTCTCCGTCGACCCCGAGATCGGCACGATCGTGTGGCCGAGTGGAGCCGATCTCGCGCCCGACACGCTGTACCACCGAGTTCGCACCGGACGCTGGCCAGATAAAGACATCGCTGCTTGAAGCCGGCCTAGAGCCACGATCCGGTTCCAATCCTGAAGGGGTCAGACCCCGTTTATGTTCGGGCGTCGGCGACGAGCGCGGCGATCAGGCCGTCCGGCGTGTGCGGGTCGGCCTCGACGTCGGGCTCCAGGCCGGCATCGCGCAGCGCGGCGCTCGTCGCCGGCCCGATCGACGCGATGCGCGGGCCGTCGAGCGCGCCGGCCGCGGCGAGGAAGTAGCGCACCGTCGAGGCCGACGTGAACGTGACGTAGTCGGCGTGCGCCGCCGCCGACGCGGTGCCGGCGTCGAGCGGCTCCGCCACCGTCTCGTAGAGGGCGAGCACGTCGACCGCGGCGCCGCGCTCGCGCAGCGCGTCGGGGAGCACGTCGCGGCCTTCGCGGGCGCGGACGACGAGCGCGCGCGTCACCGTGGCGCCCTCCAGCGCCTCGACCAGGCCCTCCGCGACCGCCCGCTCGGGCACCACGTCGGCGCGGATCCCGTGCTCGGCCAGCGCGCGCGCGGTCCCCTGCCCGATCGCCGCGACCGTCGCGCCGGCGAGCGCCCGCGCGTCCCGCCCCGCCGCCGCCAGACGCTCGAACAGCGCGTGGGCGCCGTTCGGCGACGTGACGCACAGCAGGTCGTACGCCGCGAGGTCGGGCAGCTCGGCGTCGAGCGGCTGCGTCCGGATCGCCGGCGCCTCGATCACCGCGGCGCCCAGCTCGCGCAGCCGGGCGGCGAGCGCGCTCGCCTGCGGCCGGGCGCGCGTGACCGCGATCGTGCGGCCGTGCAGCGGGCGGCGCTCGAGCCAGGCGATCTGCTCGCGCAGGTTCGCGACCGGCCCGACGAGCGTGATCGCGGGCGCGCGGATCCGTTCCGCCGCGGCCCGTTCCGCCACGTCGGAGAGCGTCGCCAGCAGCGTCCGCTGTCCGGGCAGGGTCCCGCGCTCCACGACCGCCACCGGCTCGTCGGCCGGCCGGCCGCCCGCGACGAGCTGCTGCGCGATCCGCGGGAGCGCGCGGACGCCCATGTAGAACACCAGCGTGCCGGGGAACGCCGCGATCGCGGGCCAGTCGAGCGCCGAGCCGGGCTTGGCCGGGTCTTCGTGGCCGGTGACGAACGCGACCCCCGACGCCAGGTCGCGATGCGTCACCGGGATGCCCGCGTAGGCCGGCGCCGCGACGCCGGCGGTCACGCCGGGCACGACCTCGAACGGCACGCCGGCCTCAAGGCACACCAGCGCCTCCTCGCCGCCGCGGCCGAACACGAACGGGTCGCCGCCCTTCAGCCGCACGACGTCCTTGCCGGCGCGCGCGCGGTCGAGCAGCAGCCGGTCGATCTCGCGCTGCGGCACCTGCTCCCCGCCGCCCTGCTTGCCGACGAACACGATCTCCGCATCCGGCCGCGCGCGGTCCAGCACGCCCGGCGGGATCAGCCGGTCGTGGAGGATGACGTCGGCGCGGCCGATCAGCTCAGCCGCGCGGACGGTCAGCAGCCCGGGATCGCCCGGGCCGGCGCCGACGAGGTACACCGTGCCGGGCGTCACGAGGGCCCGCTTCGGACGCGCGGGATGCGGCCGCGGGTGGGGGCCGCCGCGCCGGGCGCGCTCACGCGCTCATCGCCTCGGCCCGCGCGAGCAGGTCGGCGGCGCCGGCCGCGAGCATCCGGTCGGCGAGCGCGGCGCCCAGCGCGGCGAGGTCGACGTCCGGCTCGTCGGTCCGGACCTCGTCGACGAGCCACTCGGACCCGTCCGGCAGACCCGCGAAGCCGCGGATCGCGACCGCGTCGTACGCGAGCGTCGCGTGCACGCCCACCGCGGTGTGGCAGGACGCGCCGAGCCGGCTCGCGACGTCGCGCTCGGTCTCGAGCGCGAGCTGCGTCGCGAGATCCGCCACGTCGCCGAGGGCCGCGACCGCGTCGTCGCCCGCCCGCGCCTGCACCAGCAGGCAGCCCTGGCCGGGCGCGGGCACGAACACGTCGCCCTCCAGCGGCGCGGCCGGCACGTCGTCGCGGCCGAGCCGCTCCAACCCCGCGGCGGCCAGGACCAGCGCGTCGACCTCGCCGTCCGCCAGCTTGCGGAGCCGCGTGTCGACGTTGCCGCGCAGCTCGACCACGTCGAGGTCCGGCCGGACCGCAAGGACCTGCGCGCGCCGGCGCAGCGCGCTCGTCCCCACCCGGGCGCCGGGCGCGAGCGCGCCGAGCGACGGCGCGCCGACCAGTACGTCGCGCGGGTCCGCCCGCGGCGGGACCGCGGCGATGTGGGTCTCCGGCGCCAGCTCGGCCGGCACGTCCTTCGCGCTGTGCACGGCGACGTCGATCTCTCCCGCCAGCAGCGCCCGCTCGAGCGCGCCCGTCCAGCGCGACTTGTCGCCCGGATCGATCGAAGCCGGCGTATCGCGCGCCAGGTCGCCCGCGGTCGCGATCTCCACGATCGCCACCTCGCCGGGCAGCCGCTCCGCCACCCAGCGGGCCTGCGCGAGCGCCAGCGCGCTGCCTCGCGTCCCCAGCCGGAGTCCGCTCAAGAGCGGCGGCGGAGCTCGTGCACCTCGGCGTCGGACTCCTCCGCCGCGCCGAGCCCGTCGTCGAGCCCGAACAGCTCGCGGAGGAGCGACAACCGCGCGTGGCGGCGGTCGGCGTCGAGCGCGCGGACGCGCTGGGTCGGCTCGTGCAGCAACCGCTTGACGGCGGCGCGGAGCATCGCCTCGACGCGCTCGCGGTCGCGCTCGGTCATCCCCTCCCAGCGCTGCGCGTTCTCGGCCAGCAGGTCGGCGATCAGCCGGTCGGCCTGCTCGCGGAGCGCGGCGATCGTCGGGAGCACCTCGAGCGTCCCGAGCCAGCCGGCGAACGCCTGGATCTCCTCCTCGACGATGCCCTCCGCGCGGCGCGCCTCGATCTTCCGCTCGTGGTGGGTGCGTGCGACCTGCGCCTGCAGTCCGTCGATGTCGACCAGCGTCACGCCGGGCAGCGCCGCGCAGTCGGGCTCGATGTCGCGCGGGACCGCGAGGTCGAGCAGCAGCAGCGGCCGCCCGCCACGCGCGGCGGTCACGAGCGCCAGCTCCTCGGCGCCGACGATCGAATGCGGCGAGGCGGTCGAGGCGACGACGATGTCGGCGCGCTCCAGCTCACCCGGCAGCCCGTCGAACGCGATCGTGTCGCCGCCGAAGCGCTGGGCGAGCGCGATCGCGCGCTCGCGCCGGCGGTTCGCGACGAACATCGTCGAGACGCCCTGCTCGGACAGCGCGCGGGCCGTCAGCTCCGCCGTCTCGCCGGCGCCGATGATCAGCACGTGCCGGCTGGACAGCTCCCCCAGCGCGCTCCGCGCGGCCTCGACCGCGACCGACGCGACGCTCGCGCCGCCGGCGCCGATCGCCGTCTCCGTCCGCACGCGCTTGCCGGTCGCCAGCGCCGCGCGGAACAGCTTGTTCGTCAGCGGCCCGGTCGTGCGCGCGGCGAGCGCCGTCTCGTACGCGCGCTTGACCTGCCCCTGCACCTCGGCCTCGCCGACGATCATCGACTCCAGCCCGCTCGTCACCCGGTAGAGGTGGCGGGCGGCGTCGCAGTTGCGGTGCGAGTAGATCCCGTCGAGCAGCTCGGTCGGGCGCAGCCCGGCCTGGCGCGCGAGCATGCCGAGCACGGTCGTCTCCGCCTCCACCGGGTCGCCCACCACGACGTAGAGCTCGGTCCGGTTGCAGGTGGAGAGCACGACCGCCTCGCGGATCTCCGGATGCGCGCCCAGCTCGCGCATGAACGCCTCGGCGCGGCCCTCGGGCAGCGCGACGCGCTCGCGCAGCGCCAGCGGGGCGGTCTTGTGGGACGTCCCGAGCAGCAGCAGCTCGCTCACACCCGCTCCTCCTCGCGGTCCTGCGCCCCGTCGCCCTCGCGGCGCTCCACGATCTCCGTGATCTCGGAGATCTCGCGCTCGATCCGCCCGAGCTTCGTCGCCATGATCGCGACGTAGATCAGGATCAGCGCGAGGAAGACCAGGTAGGCGGCCGCGACGTACGGGCCGGCGTCGTCGAGCGGGAGTGCGGGGGTGGCGGCCAGGGACAGCATCTAGAGCTGTTGGGGAGCGGCGCTCCGGGTCAGCGGCGCGAGGCCGTCGTCGCCGGCCAGGCGCCGCCGCAGCGAGCGCAGCTGGATCGAGGCGGACTTGGACGCGAGCTCGTACTTCCACAGCGTCACGAACAGGCAGGCCATGCCGACGAGCGCGACGACGAACGTGAGCCGCATGTCGCCCGGCATCGAGCCGCCGGTCGTCCCGAGGACGCGCGGATGGCTCAGCTGCTCCGCCATCCGCACCGCCAGGAAGTTGAGCGGCACGAACGCCCCGGCGACGATCGCGAACACCGACGCGTAGCGCGCCTGCCGCTCGGGGTCCTCGATCGAGAAGCGCAGCGGCTGGTAGCACGCGTAGAGCAGGAACACGATCAGGAACGAGACGAGCGTCGGCTCGTCCCACAGCCACCAGTGGCCCCACGACGCGCGCGCCCAGATCGAGCCGGTGATCAGCACGCCGACGGCGAACACGAGCGAGATGTGGATCGCGACGTAGGAGCGCAGGTCGTCCGCGCGGTCGCCAGAGCGCAGGTGCCTGATGCCGTAGATCCCGCCGGCGACGAACCCGCACAGCGCGGCGATCGCGAGCGGCACGTGCACGTAGAAGATCTTCTGGACGAAGCCCTGGTCGGCGTCGTTCGGGGCGTAGAAGAAGACGAGCGCGAACGCGCGCGTGATCAGCACGGCTGAGGCGATGGACAGGGCGCGGAGCCCGCGGCCGAAGGTCATGTCTCGGCGCTACTCCTCCAGCAGGAAGTCGAAGACGGCATAGGCGAGGAGCCCGAAGACTGCATCATAGAGGGCGAGAACGCCCAACCAGCGCACTGGGAGCTCGTCTGCGCCGCCCGCCGCGAGC
>DATHJG010001060.1:0-3175 GCA_035489875.1 Solirubrobacteraceae bacterium
AGCCAGGCCACAAAACCCGCGTCCGGCGTCCATTGCAGGTTTCCGCCATCCCCCCAGATCTCGGGCTCCGCGCCGTGCCGACGCGCGAGCTCGATCCCCTCCGCACTCGCCCAGCCGCACAGCAACTCCGCAGCGATACCGCGACCGCGCAACTCTGCCATCACCCGCAGCATCGACAGCTGCGCCCCACCCGGTTCCAGCTTGGCCATGACTCGCGCGACGTTCACAATGACGTAACCGATATCAATCAGCGCGCGAGAACGTGTGAACGAGCTGGCACCACGACCGCTCCAGATCGCGCCGGCGAGGGCTCCGAGTTCCGTCGACGCCGCGACGTCGTCCTCGGTGCCATCGGCAAAGTGCCGCTTCTCGACGATTCGAGCACTCTCGCTTCCGGCCCGGTTGCGAGAGCGTTCGGACCGTCGCTCGGGTCGCTCGCCTTGGACGAGGCACGCACGTGTCCTCGGAGGACGAGATCACGCCTGCTTCGCTACACGGAGGGAGAGTGTCGTCCTGACGCTCCACGATCAAAGGAGCGGGCGGAATGCCCGACCATGAGGAGCGGCCCGCGACCGCGTTGGCGCACGGGGCTGTGAAGAGCAGCAATATCGAGCGTGTGCGCAGAGACGTCGACAAGTCTGACGCGCGCGTTGCGCACGACGATAAGGCGACTGCCGCACGCCGGGAGCGACGGCTCCGCGGTCGCGAGGCAGAGCGCGAGCAAGACGAGCGTCCCGGTGCGCGCGCCGGTGACCGACGAGAGCGCGCCCTTCGCAAACGCCCCCCGACCGCCCGCCTCCTCGATCGCCGTTGGCGGCGGGAATCGGGGTCATCGGGAGAAGGCGCCGGCGTCGGGGAACGACAGGCGTTCAGGCGGGGCTGGCTTGCGGTGTCGTCACGGCCGGTCGAGTTCGTAGTGGAGCTGAGCCGTGGCCGTGCCCAGGGTCGTGATGCCGATCAGGCTCGTCTCGGTGAGTTGTCCGTCCGCGAGCGCGAGTCGCGGCCCGTCGCTGGAGAGGAACGGGAGCAGGTTGAGGTAGAGCTCGTCGACCAGGCCGGCGTGCAGGAATGACGCATCGGTCACGGCGCCGCCGCCGATCAGGGCCGTCGTGTGGCCGCGCGCGTCCAGGATGTTCAGCGCCTCCTCGGGGCGGTTTGCCACGTGCGCGCCGGGGATGTCGCCGGTGGTCGAGAGGACGACGACGTCGGCGCCGGTCAGTGCGCCGCCGCCTCCGGTCGCGGTCATGAGGTCAAAGGTGCGTCGGCCGATGATGACGTTGCCGGCGCGCTGCACGTGTCGGGCGAAGTCAGCGAGCACCTCGGGCGCGATCGACGATTCTCCGTCTGCATGCGAGACGTAGCCGTTGACCGTGAGGGATGCGTAGAGAACCGACCGCATGACGCTCCTGTCTCGTGAAATTAGAACCTACAGCATATAATGCTATCGGATCATATGTTGTGAGCTACGCTGGATCCATGTCTGATGTGCAGCGTCTTGCGCTGCTGGTCAAGGCGGTGCACCGCAAGGCGATGCGCGACATGAACGCCGCGCTCCGCGGGCTCGAGCTCACCGCTCCGCAAGCCGAGGCGCTCGCGGTCCTGCACGACGCCGGCGCGCTCTCGCTCAACGAGCTCGGCGCGCTGCTCATCGCCGAGGGCGGCCACCCCAGCCGGCTCGTCGACCGGCTCGTCGCGGCGGGCTGGGTCGCTCGCGCGGAGGCCCCGGATGACCGGCGGCGGGTGACACTCCGGCTGACGCCCGCCGGCGAACGCCTTCACGTGCTCGCGCAGGAGCGCGCCGCGCCGATCCTGGCGAACTTCGCCGAGCGGCTCGACGGCGCCGACGTCCGCGCCGCGTGCGCTGCGCTTGCCGCTTACCTCGACGGATCCGAGCTCGCCGACGTCATCGAGCGACGCATGGGCTAGCAGCCGTGTGCGCTACGGGGCCACGCCATCATTCGCGGTCGCCCCCGTGATCGCGCTCGCCGTGTCCGTTTCCTACGGCTCTCGCGCTGCGAAAGGAGGCGCGCGCCAAGATCCGGACGAGACGCCTGCAGGTCGTCCATTCCGAGCGTCTCGCGCCGCTTGATCGGCACGCCTCCTTCCGCGTGAGGCTGTCGCGTAAGTCGGGTTGCTGTCCGGGGCGTTTAATACCGGGTGATTGCGGCGCAGCACAAGCCCGATCACGCGACGATCGCGCGATTCGTCGAGCGTCACCAGGACGCGCTGGCTGGCCTGTTCGGGTCGGTGCTCGGGCTCTGCGCGCAGGCGGGGTTGGTGAGCGTCGGCGTTGTCGCGATCGATGGCACGAAGCTGCATGCGAACGCGAGCCGCGACGCGACGGTCGACTAGCGGCAGGCGTCCGAGCGTGCGCGCGGATCAAGCGGGCATCGGATCTGCCGATCTTGTAGCGATGAAGCGCGCCGGCGACTGAAGATGCAGGCGGCGCTCGGATGGAAGGTCGTCGGCTTGCGGCGGCAAACCGCGGTCCGCGTCTCGCGCCGACCTACCGTCAGGACATAGACGACGCATCCCGCGCCAAAGGGGACCGCCGCCGAACAGGAGAGGCACCCCCAGATGACTTCATCTTCCGCCACTGCCCGCCCTCGCATCAGCTTCTGGCTGAGCGCCGCCGCAGCGGCGTTGGCCCTCGCCCTCGTGTCGCTCACGGCCCTGCCGCCGGGTAGCGCCGCCGCTTCGACCGGGCAGCCTTTCTCAGAGCACTGTCAGGTTGATGGCGGCGACCCGCAGCGGGTGCGCTGCTTGTTTGCGGGCGAGGGCGCGTACACGCTGCCGCTCGGGCCGGTCGCTACGGCGGACGTCGACGCTGTCGGTGCGGCGGGTGGCAGCCCCCGGCTCACCTTCCCGGGGGCGAGCGTCTCGGTCATCGGCGCCCCCGGCGGCCGCGGCGCGGAGGTCACCGGCACGGTCGCTGTCCCGTCCGGCGCCCTGCACGTCATGGTCGGCGGGCTGAGCACCCGTGCCCTCCAGTCGGTTCCCTTCGCAGCCTTCAACGGCGGCGGACCCGCCGGGGCCACCAACTATATGGGCACCTGGACCTCCATCTTCACGCAGGGCGGCGGCGGCGGCGCATCCGACGTGCGCACCGTCGCCCCCGGCGGGCCGGGCACGCTCGAATCGCGTCTGCTCGTCGCCGGCGGCGGCGGCGGCGGCG
>DATHJG010001061.1:0-11893 GCA_035489875.1 Solirubrobacteraceae bacterium
GTCGCGGGCGCGGTCTCGATCGGCGTCCCGGTTGCGGGGTCGACCGTCGTGGTCGCCACCGGCGCCACCGGCGGCGCCAGCGAGCCCGGCACGATGCCCCCGTTGGCGAGCAGCGCGTCTGCGGCCTCGGACGGCGGCTGCATGTGCCGCACCGCGCGCGAGGCGTCCTGCGGTCCGGCCCTCAGGTAGCTCACCTGGCCGGCGTCCGGCAGCAGCATGCCGAGCGCCTGGGCGCCGGTGTCGATCCGCTCGGGCGCCGACAGGCGTGCGATCGCGGTCTCGAGCTCGGCGTTCTGGCGCTCGAGCGTCGTCGTCGTCTCCACCGCGCGCGAGATGCCCGAGTTGAGCTTGAGCAGCGAGACCTGCATGGTCACGATCCCGCCGAGCAGCGCACCCAGGGCCCAGATCCACAGGCGGCTGCGCAGGAGCCGGTCGACCACGCGGTGCTCGGGGAGCGCGCGCACGCGCGCGAACAGGCCCGTGCTCCCGCGCCGGGGCAGCGTCGCCGCGCCCGCGGGCGTCGCGACCATGCGGCGGCTGACGGGACCGGACACCCTGCGCGGTCCGCGCGGGGCGATCGTCTGGCGAGCGTGCGTGCGGCGTGCCGGTGCGGGCGTCATGCGCGCACCTCCTCTTCTGTCAGCTTGCGGGCGGCCCGCAGGCGGGCGGACTTCGAGCGCGGGTTCTCGGCCACCTCGCCAGGGCTCGCGGCGACGGAGCGCCGGAACACCAGCTCGGCCTGCGGCGTGCGGCCGCAGCCGCACACGGGCAGGTCGGGCGGGCAGATGCAGCCGCGCGTGCGATCGGCCAGGAACCGCTTGACGCGGCGGTCCTCCAGCGAGTGGAAGGAGATCGCGGCGAGCCGGCCCCCGACGCGCAGCAGGTCCCACGCGAGCGGGAGCGCCTCGTCGAGCTGCGTGAGCTCGTCGTTGACGGCGATCCGGATCGCCTGGAACGTGCGCTTGGCCGGGTGGCCGCCGGCGAACCGCGCGGGCGCGGGGATCGCGGAGGTGATCGCGTCGACCAGCTCGAACGTCGTGGTGATGTCACCGCCGCGCCGCCGCCGGGCGATCTCCTTCGCGATCCGGTCGGCGTAGCGCTCCTCGCCGTAGTCGCGCAGCAGCCGGCCGAGGCGGCGCGGCTCCCACGTGTTGACGATCTCGGCGGCGGTGACCCCCTGCGACGGGTCCATCCGCATGTCGAGCGGTGCGTCGTAGGCGTAGGAGAACCCGCGCTCGCGCGTGTCGACCTGCATCGAGGACATGCCGAGGTCGAGGTAGACCATGTCGGCCTGCACGCCCTCGTCGAGGAGCGACTGAAGGCCGGAGACGAAGTCCGCGCGCACGAAGCGCGTACGGCATGGCGCCTCCGCCGCCAGCTCGGCGAACGTCTCCTCCGCCAGCGGGTCGCGGTCGATGCCGATCAGCAGTCCCGCGGGCCCGAGCCGGCCGGCGACGAGCCGCGCGTGGCCCGCCGCGCCGAGCGTGCAATCGACCGCGACCTGGCCGGGCTGCGGATCGAGCGCCTCGATCAGCTCGCCGGCGAGAACCGGGACGTGGGTCTTGGGCATGTCAAGCAGGATGGCCAAGTGATGCGGTGAGGTCAGGCGCGCGCAGCGCCAGGTCGGCGTCGTAGGACTCCCAGGTGGCGCGATCCCACAGCTCGAGGCAGGCACCGGCGCCAGCGACGACCACCTCGCGGGAGGTGATGGCGGCGTGCTCCATGAAGCGGGCGGGGAGCATGATCCGGCCCGCGCCGTCGAGCTCCACCTCCATCGCGTTGGAGTAGAAGAAGCGCGACAGCTCGCGCGCCTGGGGCGAGAGCGGGTTCAGGCCGGACAGCGCGGCGCTGGTCATCGCGGCGTACGTGTCCTCGGGATACACGCTCAGGCAGCGGTCGGCGCCCTTGACGAGGAAGACCTTGCCCGCGAGCGCCGAACGGAACTTCGACGGCACCGTGAGCCGGTTCTTCGCGTCGAGGGTGTGATCGAACGTTCCGTGAAATGCCAAGGCCCATGCCAGTCCGTGCGGTCAGGCGAGATGAGTCGAACCGAGGTGGCGGAGTGGGAGGAGCCCCGCCACCCCGGTCCGGCTGTGCATGGAGGTTCTACCCCACTTCATCCCACCTTGCAACACAATTGTCGTCATCTCCCCCACATTTCTTGAGCGCTGGACGGATGTCCGACGAGAAGGGGCCCGTTTCCAGGCGATTCCGAGGTGGGATGCATGGGCCGCGCCGGCCGGATGGCCGCATGACTCCATGCACAGCCGCCGGCTGCACGCGTCCGTGCGTCGATCCGGGCCGCCCCCTAGGCTTTGCGCCCCCTTCCGCCGGTCCATGTGGGAAGGGGTTCGGGCAGGGATTTCGAAGGGGGACTCGCTCGCATGCTCCGCGCCATCGCGCTCATGTCCACCTGCGCCGTGCTGGCGCTCACCGCGGCCGCGTGCGGCCAGTCGGCGTCGAGCGCCGACGGGGATCCCGCCTCGCTCGCGCCGGCGGACGCGCCGGTCTACGCCCAGGTCGCGGTGCGGCCGGAGGGCCAACGACGCGACGACGCGCTCGCCGCCGCCGGCAAGCTGCTGCGGACCGACGACCCGGCGGGCAGGCTGCGCGAACTGTTCGACGAGGGGCTCGCGGAACAGGGCGGTGGGTTCACGTGGGAGAAGGACTTCGCGCCGTGGATCGGCGAGGAGGCCGGCATCTGGGCGAGCAACATCGAGACCGACGCTCCGAGCTTCGCCGCGATCGTGCAGGTGAGGGATGCGGAGGCGGCCAGGGCGGCGCTCCAGCGGGCCGAGCAGGACGGCGGCGGCGCGAACGAGAAGCGCTCGCACCGCGGCGTCGAGTACCAGGTGGACGCCGACGGGACCGCGAGCGGGATCGTCGACGAGTTCTTCGTGATCGGGACTGAGGCCGCGTTCAAGCGGACGGTCGACGTGCGCGAAGGCGGCGAGACGCTCGCGGACTCCGATCGCTACGCGAACGCGATGGGCGAGCTCGAGGGCGACCGGCTCGGCCAGTTCTACATCGACTCGAAGGTGCTGTTCGACGCGGCGATGAGGCAGGATCCGGCGTCGGCGCAGCAGCTCGAGCAGTTCAAGTCGCTGTTCCCGTTCGACAAGCTCGGGCCGACGGCCGGCTCGTTCCAGGCCGACGGCGACAGCCTGGCGGTCGACTCGGTGCTCACCGGATTGCCCGACGGCCCGCTCCGCATGCTCACCGAGGTGTTCTCCGGCGGCACCGAGCTGATGCCCGACCTGCCCGGCGACGCGTGGAGCGCGTTCGCGGTGCCGAAGGTCGGCGAGGCGGCGAACGGCGTCTTCACGTCGATCGCCGGCGCGATCGGCGGCGCGGCGGTGGCGGCGCAGGTCAAACAGGCGACGGGGCTCGACCTCGAGCAGGACGTCTTCTCCTGGGTGGGCGACGTCGGCGTGTTCGTGCGCGGCGCCAGCGAGCCGGCGCTCGACGGCGCACTCGTGATCGAGTCGACCGACGACGGCAAGGCGGCGGCGGCGTTCGGGAAGATCATCGGGCTGATCGACAAGGAGGCGGCCGTTCGCCCCGAGCCGATCCGGATCGCGGGCGCGCAGTCGGCGTTCTCGCTGTCGGCGGCGCCCGCCGTCGACAAGCCGTTCGTGCTTGCGCGCGGCGAGGGCCGTGTCGTCGCGGCGTACGGCGAGGCGGGCGCGAAGGCCGCGCTCGACCCGTCGACCCGGCTCGGTGACTCGGAGCTCTACGCGGACGCGAAGGACGCGCTCGCGGACGGCATGGAGCCGGGCTTCGTGCTCTCGATGCCGGCGGTCGTCGCGCTCGTCGACGCGATCGGGCAGGCCGACGCCGACTACGCGGCGGCGAAGCCGTACCTCGAGACGCTCGGAGCGATCACGACCGGCGGCACGGTCGACGGCGACACGGCGAAGTCGCGCATCGCGGTCACGCTGAAGTAGCACCGCGCGGCGCCGCGCCGACCCGACGGCTGCGCGCCGCGTCGTCGACGCGCGCAGCGCCGCAGATCACCCGCCGTGCCGACCCGACGCGCTGCGCCCCGCGTCGTCGTCAACGCGCGGGGCGGCGTCGACCGACGGGCGCGAACTGGCCCGCTCGCGACGCGCCCGGGCCGGCGTCACAGCGACGCCCCGGTCAGTGCCGGGACGAGCGCGGCGGCGACCATGAGCAGGACCGACGGGACGAGCAGGAGCGCGACGACGAGCTGGATCTTCGGCCCGGCTCGTGCGGCCTGCTCCGCGGCTCGCCGGGCCTGACGGGCGCGGGCCTCCGCGGCGAGCGCGGCGAGCGCGCGCCCAGGCGGCGCCCCGAGGCGGTCGGCTCGTCGGAGCGCCGCGGTCAGCGCGTGCGTGCCCGCGGCGGGGCAGCGCCGTTCGAGCCGCGCGAGCGCCGCGTCGGCGGGCACGCCGAGCGCGACATGTCGCGCGGCCGCGCCCAGCTCGCCCGCGAGCACGCCCGGGTGCCGGCGGCCGACCTCGGCGAGCGCCCGCCACGGCCCCAGCCCGGCGCCGACCGCGACCCGCAGGAGGTCGAGGACGTCGGCCTGCTCGGCCTCGATCACACGCGCCCGCACCCGTGCACCACGCCGCAGCCATAGGTCCGGGGCGAAGAAGCCGGCGACGGGGGCGGCAGCGAGCAGGGCGACGCCGAGCCGGCCGGGCGCGACCGGCGCGAGTCCGACGGCGACGAGCGCGGCGGCCGGCGCCGCGGCGAGCTTGGCGAGCATGACCTCCCCCACGCCGGCGCTCGACCCGGCGGCGTCGACCCGCCCCGCGAGCCCGCCCGCGGACCCGCGCCCGGCCCCGACCCGCCGAGCGACGGCGCGCGCGCCTCGAGCGAATCCCTCCCACCGCCTCCCACGCCGCCCGGCCCGCCGCACCGACGCGAGATCGACGATTCCACCGGCGCCGACGACGCCCGCCAGCGCGGCGAGCACCTCCGCGCGCGTCATCGCCGCGCCCTCGCGAGCCGGCCGATGCACCCGAGCGCAGCGACTTGGAGGAGCGCCGCCAGCGCTGCGAGCCACGCTGAGAGCGGGTTCGCCACGAGCGAGGCGGCGAAGCCCGGCGCTGCCAGCTCCGCCACGACGGCAGCAGCCAGGGGGAGGCCGAGGACGAGCCAGGCCGTGAAGCGCGCCTGCGCGGTGGCCGCACGAGCGTCGCGCTCGGCGCGGTCCGCGGCTTCGCCCGACGCGGCCAGCTCGCGCAGCAGCCCGGCGAGGTCGCCGCCGGCGTCGCGCTGGAGCAGGACGGCGGCGGTGAGCGTGCTCCAAGCGTGCGATCGCGCGCGCAGCCGCAGCCGGACGAGCACCGTGTCGGTCGGCTCGCCCAGTGCGAGCGCGCGCGCCGCGGTCTGCAGCTCGTGTGCGGCGGCGCCCTCGGCGCTCGCCGCCGCGTCCGCGATCGCCGTGCGGATCGAGCGTCCCGCCCCGAGCGCATCGGCCATCGTGCGGGCGCACGCGGGCGCGGCACGGCGCAGCTCGTCGCGCCAGCGCCGCCGCCGCTCCCGCACGACCGCGACGACGGCGGCAGGTCCCGCGAGGGCGGCGAGCAGCCCCAGCGCCACGCCGCCGACGAGCCAGCCGGCCGCGAGCAGCGCGGCAGCCGCGACCGCCCAGAGCCGGCGTCGCTCGGGCGGCGTCGGCACCCGCCCCTCGCGTCCGACGCGGGCGAGCGGCTCGAGCACCCGGGCCGCCGCGGCGGCGACCCGGGTGCGCTCCACGGCGGCGAGCGCCTCCCACGCCCCCACCACCCCGACGCCTGCCGCGCCGGCCGCCAGCCACGCCGCTTGACTCACGGCGACTCCCCCGGCGGGAGGAACGAGGAGCCGGCGGGCACGCCGCGAGCCGCACGCACCGCCGCGCCTTCCGCACGAGCCGTCGCGCTCGTCAGGCGGCCCGCAAGGGTGTCGCCGAGCGGCGCGCGCCAGGACGGGCGGCCGGCGCGGATCGTGAACAGCTCGCGGACCCCCGGCCCGCCGGCGACGCGGACGACCTCCGCGACCTCGACGATGCGCCGCGTCCCGTCCGGCGCGCGCTCCTGGCGGACGACGATGTCGATCGCGTCGGCGATCTGCTCGCGGATCGCGGCGAGCGGCAGCCCGACGTCGGCCATCAGCGCGAGCGTCTCCAGCCGCCGCAGCGCCTCGGCCGCGCTCCCGGCGTGGATCGTGCACAGCGAGCCGGCGTGGCCGGTGCTCAGCGCCACCAAGAGATCGAGCGCCTCCGGCCCCCGCACCTCGCCGACGATCAGCCGGTCCGGCCGCATCCGCAGCGCGTTGCGGACCAGCCGCCGGATCGTCACCTCGCCGCGCCCCTCGAGGTTGGGCGGCCGCGACTCCAACCGAACCACGTGCGGTAGCGCGAGCCGCAGCTCCGCCGCGTCCTCGATCGTCACCACGCGTTCGGCGCGATCCACGAACGCCGCGAGCGCGCCGAGCGTCGTCGTCTTGCCCGAGCCCGTGCCGCCGCAGATCAGCAGCGTGCAGCGCGCGGCGACGGCGCGGCCGAGGAAGTCGAGCAGCGGTGGCGTGAGCGTCCCGTGCGCGAGGAGATCGGCGGGCGTGAAACCGCGCGGGCGGAAGCGGCGGATGGTGAGCAGGGGGCCGTCGAGCGCCAGCGGCGGGAGCACCACATTCACGCGCGAGCCGTCGGGAAGGCGCGCATCGCACAGCGGCTCGGCCTCGTCGGCGCGCCGGCCGAGCGGCGCCAGGATCCGCTCGATCACGTGGCGCAGCTCGCCTTCGCTGCCGAACTGCACGTCGGTCTGCGCGAGCCGCCCGGCCCGCTCCACCCACACGGGCGCGGTACCGCAGACCAGCAGCTCGTCGATCGCGGGATCGCGCAGCAGTGGCTCGAGCGGCCCGAGGCCGACTGCGCGCTCGGCGACGCGAGCGGCGAGCGCCGCGCGGGTACCCGCGTCGAGCACGCCGGCCTCGCGCTCGACGAGCGCGCCGATCCGCCCGGCCGGTTCGTCTCCGTCCTCCGCGTCGCCCGCGGCCTCGACAAGCTGCTCGCGCAGCGACCCGGCCAGCGCGTCGAGCGCTGCGGCGGCGGCCGGGCTCGGCGGGTCTGACGAGCTGGCGGTTGGCTCCATGCCAACCGTAGGGCTGCGCCGCCGAGAACTCGCCCCCCGAGTTCGTCGCGGCGTTGGAGGGCGGCGGCTAGTCCACGACGACCGGCCCGCCCACCTCCCGGGGTGTCAGGACGCGGCCCGCGCGTCGATCGCCCGCTTGGCGTACGCCATCGTCTCGACTCCCACGGCACCGCGCGAGGCCCGCTCTGGCCCCTCGGCGTCGTACATCTTCTGCAGTGACGCCCGGATGCCGGGATCGCCGCCCGTGAACTGCTCGATGAGGCCGGTCCAACGCTGCACCAGCGGATCGAGCTTCGGGTCGGCGGCGTCGGTGCCCGCCGCGCGCTCGGCCTCGACCGCGGCGATCACGTCCGCCCATTCGGCCTCGGCGCGCCGCAGGCCCTCCTCGCCGAGCGCCGCGGCGCGCCGCTCGAGCTGCTCAGCCTGCTCCGGCGTGTAGTACCGCTCCATCCTTGTCATCACCTCGATCGCCTCGATGAACTGATCGCTCGACGGCGTGTCGGCGCCGTCGAGCAGGTCGAGGATGCGCGTGAGCCGGCTGCGCAGCCGGCGCGCGAGGCGCAACTGCTCGTCGATCCGCTCGAGGTGCCGAAGAACGGCCGGGCGCGGGTCCTCGCCCTCGCGGACGAGCGTGCGCCCGATCTCCTCGAGCGTGAACCCCATCCCCCGCAGCGCGAGGATCCGGTAGAGCCGGCGGACGTCGCCGTCGCTGTAGAGCCGGTAGCCGGCCTCCGAGCGCTCGGACGGGACGAGCAGCCCGATCTCGTCGTAGTGGTGCAGCGTCCGGACCGTCAGCCCGGTCGCCTGTGCCACCTCGCCGACACGCAGCGGTCGTGCTTCGCTCACGTGCATCCGCGACGAAAGTAGAGGCTCACGTCGCGTCAGGGTCAAGGGCCGGTGCGAACATCTTGCCGATGCGCCGGTCAGCTCTGCTCGTGTCCGCCGCGCTGCTCGGAGGCTGCGGATCCGGCGACCCCGCGCCGGACGTCTCGGCGGGCACGCCCGCGGCGACCCCGACCAGCGCGCCGAAGCGCGCAACCGTCCGCCGTGCCCATTGCGCCGCGGACGCCGGCAACTGCGCCGCGGTCACCGGCCGCGTGATCTACGTCGAGGCGGTCGACCCCGACGGCGACGGCGACGCGCACTACGTCCTCGCCGGAGGGAGCGTGACCGCGCCCGGGGTGAGCGTGATCGACGTGCGGCGCGGCCTGCGTCCGCGCCGGCTGCCGCATCGCGGGGAACTGGTCAGCGCGGCCGGCCCCGTGTACACCGGGTCCCACGGGCAGCACCAGATCGAGGCGGTCGTCGTCAACCACCAGCGGCGCGGCTAGGGGAGCGGCTCGGCGGCCGGGGACTCGGGCACCGGCGGCGCGGCTGGTGTCGCGCAAGGCGGCGCGCGGCTCGGCGGCCGGGGACTCAGCCACCGGCGTCGCGCAATGCGGCGCGCGCCTCCGCCGCCAGGCGGCGGACCAGCTCGGCGGCGGGGAGCGGCTCGGCCAGCGCGTGCGCCTGGCCCGCCCAGAGGTGGAAGCCGTCCGCGTCGCCGCGCTCGCGCGCCGCCGCCCGCAGCGGCGCGGTGACGTGGTGGACGTCGGGGTAGCCGAGCGGCGCGCCGTCGGTGTGCTCGCGCTGGAAGCGGTTCACGATCCCGCGGGCGGTGCGCCCGGTGAACGCGCGCGTAAGGCCGGTCTCGTCGTCGACCGCGATCGCTTCCCGGTGCGCCGGCGTCGTCCCCGACTCGGGCGCGAGCATGAACGCGGTGCCGAGCTGTGCCGCCGCCGCACCCGCGGCGAGCACGGCCGCGACCGAGCTTCCCGTCGCCAGGCCGCCGGTCGCGACGAGCGGCAGGGCGGTGACGGCGCGGACGAGCTGCAGCGCCGCCAGCAGCCCGAGGTCGACCGGTGCGGTGTCGTCGAACGTGGCGCGGTGGCCGCCGGCCTCGACGCCCTGGACCACCAGCGCGTCGACGCCCGCCGCCTCCGCCGTCCGCGCCTCGCCGGGCGCCGTCACCGTCGCCCACACCGCGATCCCGGCCGCATGCAGTCGCTCGACCACGGAGCCGTCGGGGCAGCCGAACGTCACGGAGACGACCGGCACGCGCAGCTCCGCCACGAGCGCGAGCTTCTCCTCCCAGCCGTCGTCGTCGTGGCGCGGCGTGCCGGACTGGCCGTAGTGCTTGGCCAGCGCGCGTGCATAGCGCCCCACCGCGAGCGCGTCCGGCACCGGCTGCGGCGGAGCGAACAGGTTGATCCCGAACGACTTGCCGGTGGCGGCGCGGACGGCCTCGACGTCGGCGCGGACGGCGTCCCCCGCCTTGTAGCCCGCGGCCAGGAAGCCGAGTCCACCGGCCTCCGAGACCGCCGCGGCGAGCGCCGGCGTGGATGGCCCGCCGGCCATCGGCGCCTGCACGATCGGATGCTCGAGCTCGCTGAGGGCGAACGGCATGCGGAGGACGTTAGCCTCGTGGGCATGCCCAAGCCGCCACTGCCAGAGCACCTGCAGATCCTGCTCGCCAAGCCGAACCCCGCGGTGATGGCGACGCTCCACGCCGATGGCGCGCCCAACACGGTCGCCACCTGGTACCTGTGGGAGAGCGGGCGTGTGCTGGTGAACCTCGACGGGAGCCGGAAGCGGCTGGACCATCTGCGCCGCGATCCGCGCGTGTCGCTCACGGTGCTCGACGAGGCGAGCTGGGGGCGCCACGTGAGCCTGCGCGGGCGGGTGGCCTCGATCGTCGACGACCCGGAGCTCGTGGACATCGACCGGATCTCGATGCAGTACCTGGGCACGCCGTACCCGGACCGCGAGCACCCGCGCGTGAGCGTGTGGGTCGAGGTCGAGAGCTGGTACGCGTGGCAGGTGTGACGGCTCCGCCTCATCGCAGCTCCGGGCCGACGCTGAGCTGGCCGGCCCGCTCCCGGTCGCCCGCCGCGCGCGGCAGGAGCCGGACCTCGCGCGCGAACGACTGCGCGGCGGCGAGGTAGACGGCGTCGCGGACCGTGACGCGCAGCGTCGCGGCCACGCGCTTGGCGGCGTCGTCGCGTGCGGCCGGCGGGGCGGAGCGCGCCGCGAGGACCTCGACGTCCTCCAGCGCGAGCTCGGTCCCCGCCGCCGCGCCGCCCTCGCCGTCGCGCGTGACGAGCACGTCGACGCGCGCGCCCGGCACGATCAGGTCGGGCGCGCCGAGGCCGAGCAGCTCCACCGCCCGCTCGCCCTTGCGCACCGGTGGCCCCGCGACGTCCGGCTCGGTCTGCAGCTGGCCGGCGCCGAGGTAGCCACCGCGCGGGACGGCCGCCGCCAGGCGCCGCCCGATCAGCGTCTCGGGCATGGTCGCCGCACCGGCCGGCGCGTAGCGGGCCGGGACGCGCCGGACGGCGAGGTCCGCCGCGTCGACGGCTCGCCCTGCGGCGAGGTCGATCCGGGCGACGACCACGTCCACCGCGGGCCCGAGCTGCGCGCGCATCGCCGCCTCCCGCCGGGCGACGTCGGATGCCGCCAGCCCGCCGAGGACCAGCGCGAGCCCGAGCAGCACGATCGCCCGCCGCCGGCGGCTCACGACCGTCCGGGCGCGGCGGGGACGATCGGTGCGCCGGCGCCACGCTCGTCGCGCGCCGTCACGGCGCGCCCTTCCGACGGCGGCGCGGGCGGCCGTCGGAACGGCCCAGCGGGTCGCGTGGCGCCGCGTCGGCGCGGGGCAGCTCGAGGACGACGCACGCGCCCGCACTGACGGGCGCGGTGAGAAGGCGACCGCCGTGGCGGGCGACGACGCGGGCGGCGATCGCGAGGCCGTGGCCGCGGCGGCCGGCGTGCTGCCCGCCGGCCGCCAGCGACGCGACCGGCGCGGGCAGCCCCGGACCGTGGTCGCGCACCTCGACGCGGACATGCGTGCGGGTCGCCTGCACCCGCAGCCGGACCGGCCCCGCGCCGTGCTCGAGCGCGTTGAGGACGAGGTTGCCGACCGCCTGCGTCAGCCGCAGCCGGTCCGCGCAGACGACGAGGCGCGGGCCGGTCGTGTCGAAGTGCAGCTCGGCGGCGAGCGCACGGGCGAGCGGGCGCCACCCCTCCACAGCCTCGGCGAGCAGCGCCCGCACGTCCAGCGCCTCGGGACACTCAGGCCCGCGGCGCCCGCGCGGCGCCGCGTGCAGATCCTCGAGCGCGAGACCGGCGCGCCGCAGCTCGAGCTCGACCGCGGCGACCCGCCGCGCGCCCGCCGCGTCGGCGACGACGCCGTGCAGCCCCAGCAGCGCCGCGCTCAACGGCGCGCGCAGCTCGTGCGCGGCCTGGGCCACGAGCGCCATGCGCCGCTCGGTCGACACGCGCAGGGCGGCGACCGTCGCGACCGCGCCGAGCGCGGCGATCCAGCCGAGCGCTGCGAGCACGACCGCGGTCATGACGACCGCTCCTCGCGGCCGGACACGGCAGCGGCCCGGCGCCTCACGACGGGTCCCCCATCGCCGCACCGGTCGCGTCCGCGGCCTCCTCGGCGACCGTCGACAACTGGCGGAGTGGTCCTACTCATCATCGGTGAATAAGTCCTCTGGCCGCAGAGCAGCGGGGAGGCTCGCCCCGAGTTGCCGGGTGCTGTCGAACCCATGCCCTCGATAGGGGCCTGCGGCTTGAACCTCGCCCCCCTGGGCGTTGCATCGTGGCCGCGGCTCAGCGGAGCGGAGCGCCGCCGGGGCGACGCGATGCTGAGCCCCGATCGCCTGCGAGCGGTGTCAGTTGCCGCGTCAAGACGTGGGATCGTCCTCTGCCCACGCCTGCCGGTCGAAGCGAAAGTCGTCGCAGCTGCT
>DATHJG010001062.1:0-2569 GCA_035489875.1 Solirubrobacteraceae bacterium
CGCCGCGCTCAGGATCGTCTGCGTGGAGCGGTAGTTCTGCTCCAGCCGGACCACATGGGCGTCGACGTAATCGTCCTCGAAATGGAGGATGTTGGTGATGTCAGCTCCGCGGAACTGGTATATCGACTGGTCATCGTCGCCAACCACCGCCAGGTTGCGGTGCTCGCTGCTCAGGAGCTGCAGCCAGCGGTACTGGGCCTGGTTGGTGTCCTGGTACTCGTCGACGAGGATCCAGCGGAACGCGTTCGCGTAGCGGTCGCGGACCTCCTGGAAGAGCTCGAGCAGATTGACCGCGCGGAAGAGGAGGTCGTCGAAGTCCATCGCGTTCGCGCGGTGCAGTTCGCGCTCGTACGCCTCGTAGACGTCCGCGACGGTCTGCTCGAAGAAGGAGCCGACCAGCTGGCGGTAGTCGTCCGCCGCGCGGAGCTTGTTCTTCGCGTCGGAGATCTGGGCCTGCATCGCGCGCGGGGTGAAGCGCTTGGCGTCGATGTCGAGGTCGTCGAGGCACTTCTTGATCAGCCGGCGCTGGTCGGCGGCGTCGTAGATGGTGAACTGGCGCGTGTAGCCGAGCCGGTGCGCGTCGGCGCGGAGCATCCGCGCGCAGGCCGAGTGGAACGTCATCACCCACATCGCGCGGGTCGCGCGGCCGACGAGCAGCTCGACGCGCTCGCGCATCTCCTGCGCCGCCTTGTTGGTGAACGTGATCGCCAGGATCTCGTCCGCGCGCGCCTGGCCGGTGCGCAGCAGGTACGCGATCCGGTGCGTGAGCACGCGCGTCTTCCCCGACCCCGCCCCCGCCAGGATCAGCAGCGGCCCGGGTCCGGCCGTGACGGCGTCGCGCTGCGGCGGGTTCAGGCCCTCGAGGAGGGAGTCGACGGCTTCCTGCTGCGACGGCACCGGTGTCACGCTAGCGCGCACGGCGGTCGTCGCTCGAGCGGTCCGACGGCACGCGCGGCGGTCTCACGCGTCACCGACGGCGAGGGCTCGAACGACGCCGCGAGCGCCAACGACACGGCCGCCCCTACTCGGGCGGCGTGTGCTCGAACGGCAGGTCCTGCGCCGAGCTGCGCTCCGGCTCGACGAAGTAGGCCGTGCCCGGCTCGCGGTACGGGAACGGCTTGCCCGTGTAGCGGACCGACATGCGGTCCATGATCTCCATCGCCGCATCGCCGTCGACGCGGTCGACGACGCGCCCGCGGACGGTCGCCAGCCGGTATGGGTTCTCGTGGTCGACGATCGAGAGCGCGACGCGCGGGTCGCGCTGGATGTTGCGCGCCTTGCGGGAGCCCTCATGGGTGAAGAACGCGATCCGGTCGCCCTCGAGCGCGATCCAGATCGGGACGCTGTGCGGGCCGCCGTCGGGCAGCACGGTCGCGAGATGCGCGTAGTTCGGGCCCTCGAAGAGCGCTCGGACGTCGTCGGGGAGCTGAGCCATGTCACGGATCGTGGCATGCCAAGATGCCCGGCCCGATGAGCCTGCCGGACGAGATCCGCGCGGCGTGCGCCCGCGTCGCGGCCGCCGCCCGTCAGGTGCGCATCGCCGACGCGGCGATCCCGGCGTACGCGCAGACGCTGCCGGCCGAGTCGCCGCCCGCGCCCGGCCTGGCGCCGGGCGCGTCCGACGACGAGCGCGCCGCATTCGGGCTCCAGCTCAACGCGGTCAACTTCGGCTCCGGCTGGTTCCCGACGCTGCGCAAGCCCGAGGGGCTGTCCGGCTTCCGCACCGTCGAGGCCGGCTTGAAGGCGCGCGGGCCGTGGACCGCGCAGGCGCTGACCCAGGTCGACGCCGCCGAGGCGGCCGCGACGTTCGGCGGCCAGGATGCCGAGCACCCGCTGCTGGCGCTGTTCGCGTCCGCCCTGCGGGAGCTGGGCGGGCACGTGCTTGCCGAGCACGGCGGCTCGTTCCTCGCGCTCGCCCGCTGCGGCGACGGCTCGGCGGTCGCGCTGGCCGAGCGGCTGGCGGCCCTGCCGACGTGGTTCGACGTCTCCCCCTACGGCGGCGCCCGGGTGCCGTTCTTCAAGCGCGCGCAGCTCGCCGCCGCCGATCTGCACCTGCAGGGTGTCGCGCCGGCGCGCGACATCGGGGCGCTGACGCTGTTCGCCGACAACCTCGTCCCGCACGTGCTGCGGCTGGACGGCGTGCTCGCGTTCGACGACGACCTCGTCGCCCGGATCGACGCCGGTGAGCTGATCGAGCACGACGCGCCCGAGGAGGTCGAGATCCGCGCCTGCGCGCTGCACGCGGTCGAGCTGCTCGTCGCGGCGCACGGCGCCACGACCGCGACCGCGGTCGACAACGCGCTCTGGCACCGCGGCGCCGCGCCGCGCTACAAGCAGCGTCCGCGCCATCGCGCGCGGACGACCGCCTACTGAACCCGGTAACGGCGCCAGAGGTCGGCGAGCGGGACCGGCGAGGCCGCGTCCATCGCGGCGCGGAACGCGGTCGCGGTCGACCAGCCGTAGCGGTGGGCCAACGCGTACTCGCGCAGCGCGGTCCCGAACCGCTCGCGGCCCATGCGCTTGCGCAGCACGTCGAGCAGGCAGGCGCCCTCGTAGTAGATGACGCCGT
>DATHJG010001063.1:0-4365 GCA_035489875.1 Solirubrobacteraceae bacterium
CGGGGTCCAGGCCGCCGCGTAGGGCCCCGACCGCAGGTCGACGAGGAGCCCGTCGTCCGGCAGCGCCGCGCGCAGCACGGGGCGCCAGCGCGCGGCGAGGCCGCCGAGGCGCGGCAGGCGCGCGGCCATCGAGAGCCGGTACGCGGGGATCGGGTCGTCCGGCCGCACGACGCCCCACAGCGCACTCGCGATCAGCACGCGCTCGCGGGCGGCCGGCGGGAGCTCCGGCAGGCGCAGCCGCTCGTACAGCACACCCGTGTAGACCGCGGCCGCCGGCGCGGCCGGCGCGCTCAGC
This sequence comes from Solirubrobacteraceae bacterium, assembly GCA_035489875.1. Lineage (GTDB taxonomy): Bacteria > Actinomycetota > Thermoleophilia > Solirubrobacterales > Solirubrobacteraceae > DASQMT01. The sequence goes on from DATHJG010001063.1 coordinate 296, forward strand.
AGCGCCGCGTTGCGCTCCAGCTCGCCGGCCTGGGCCGGCGACAGGCCGAGCGCGTCGAGCGCCCTGGCGGGTCGGCCGCCGCTCAGCTTGACCAGCGCCGCGAGCACCCGCTCGCGGGTCGCGGTCAGCGCCGGATACGCGAGCGCGGCGAGCTCGAGCGGCGCGCCCGCGGCGGGCGCGGTCTTGCCCTCGGATGGCGGCAGCAGGACGAGCACGGCGGCGGAGGCTAGAAGAACGACACCTTCTGCACGGGAACATGTTTCGACCGGGGTCGACCGACGGGTACCGTGAATGCCGATGACGAGCGTGAACGCCATGCTCGACGGCGCGCCGGGACGCATGTTCGGCGCGCTGCCGGCGGTCGACCGCCGGATGATGCAGCTCGTCCTCGCGGCCTGAGTGCGCCGGCTGCCGATCCTGCTCGTCGCGCTCGCCTGCCTGGCGCTGCCGAGTGCGGCGACGGCGCGGCCGAACGTGGTCGTGATCGAGACCGACGACCAGACGGCCGCGGACCTGTCGTCGATGCCGCAGACGCGCGCCCTGATCGGCGACTCCGGGGTGACGTTCGACCAGTCGATCGTCTCCCAGTCGCAGTGCTGCCCGTCGCGCGCGACGTTTCTGACGGGTCAGTACGCGCACAACCACGGCGTGCTGGACACGTTCCCGCCGCTCGGCGGCTTCGCGCGGCTCGACTCGTCCGAGTCCCTCGCGGTGTGGCTGCAGCGCGCGGGGTACCGGACCGCGCTGGTCGGGAAGTTCCTCAACGGCTACGGCAGCGCGGACCCGCACGAGGTGCCGCCCGGCTGGGACGAGTGGCATGCGCTGCTCGGCGCCTCCACGTACCGCTACTACGACTACGCGATGAACCACGACGGCGCCGTGCGGACGTACGGGACCGCGCCCACGGACTACCAGACCGACGTGCTCACCGGGCTCGCCGAGGACGTCGTGCGGCGGCGGGCGGCGGCCGCCGCGCCGTTCTTCCTCTGGACGACCTACGTGGCCCCGCACACCGGGCGGCCGTTCGACCTGCTCGACCCGCTGCGCGCGCGCACCACGGTGCCGGCGCCACGCCACCGCGGACTGTTCGCCGGCGTGCTTATGCCTCCGGACCCGTCGTTCAACGAGGCCGACGTCAGCGACAAGCCGGCCAGGATCAGCCGCCGGCCGCCGCTGCGGTTGTGGCAGATCGCGGCGCTGCAGACCGTGTGGCAGCAGCGCCAGGAGGCGCTGCTCGCGGTCGACGAGGGCGTGCACCGGATCGTGGGCGCGCTGCGCGCGGCCGGCGAGCTGGACGACACGCTGATCGTCTTCACGTCCGACAACGGCTACATGACCGGCCAGCACCGCGATCGGAAGGGCAAGATCGTTCCCTACGAGCCGTCGATCCGGGTGCCGCTGCTGCTGCGCGGGCCGGGGATCTCGGCCGGTGCGGTGCGCTCGCAGCTCGTCTGGAACGGCGATCTCGCGCCGACGATCCTCGACGCGACGGGCGCGCGGGCGCCGTGGGAGCCCGACGGGCAGTCGCTGCTCCCGTTCGCGCGCGACGCGACGGCGCAGAGCGACCGCGCGGTGCTGATCGAGGCGCCGCCGCGCGGCGCAACCTTCCCGTACCCGCGGTTCACCGGGCTGCGCACGCCGCGCTACGCGTACGTCGAGAGCGCGTCGGGCAGGCGCGAGCTCTACGACCTGCCGCGCGACCCGAGCGAGCTGGAGAACCTCGCGGGCACGCCGGCCGCAGCGGCGGTTCAGGCGAGGCTGGCCGCGCGGCTGCGCGCGCTGCGCGGGTGCGCGGGGTCGGCGTGCCGCGCGGGCAGCCACTCCGACCGCACGTAGTCGATCACGTGCCGGTCGTCGGGCGACCGGACGGGGATCACGCCGTCGGGCGGGGCGGCGCCGCCGGCGAGCACGTTGAACACCTCCCACTCGCGCCGCTTGCGCTTGGTGCGCGCGGACGCGTCGAAGTCGGTGTGCGACCAGTGGGCGAACTCGTCGGCGTCGAGGTGCTTGAGCTCGACGCACGACCAGTCGGGGAGCGTGAGCGTCGGGATGTCCGAGCGCCACAGCGGCAGCTCCCAGTCCAGCGCCTTCGCGAAGCTGTGGCCGGGGCGGTTGCGCCAGCCCCATGGCTCGGTGTTGCGCAGGCCGGTGTCGAGGAACGCGTGCCGGTCGTCGGCGATGTAGAGCGGGTAGCGCGGGACCTTCACGACGACGTCGGCCGCCTCGAGCTGCCACGCGAGGTCGCGCAGGACCGACACGGCGCGGTCGGAGAGGACCATGTCGCCGTCCCACTTGAGGGCGTACGTGGTCCGGACGTGGGAGAACGACCAGTTGTAGAAGTACGCGAGGCTGTGGACCGAGTCGGCGGGCGCCGCGAGATGCTCGTCGCCGCAGCGGGCGATCGCGAACGGGTAGTGGTGCACCTCCAGCCGGTCGGCGGCCCCGTGCTCCTCCGCGACCGCGCGCGCGACGGCGGGCGTGCCGTCCGTGGAGCCGTTGTCGATCAGCACGACGCGGCGCACCGCGCGCAGCAGCGGGGGTAGCACCCAGGGGAGCGAGCGCGCCTCGTCCTTGACGCGCACGACGCCGGTGAGGCCCGGCTCGAGCTCGCGCTCCGCCCACGCCCAGCGGACGGTGAAGTCGCTCTCCTGCTCGAGGTTGGTCAGCACGGGCGAGCGCGCGTGGCCGACCCGCTCGGCGCTGGCGGTCTCGAGCCGTGCTTCGGCCGACTCCGCGCGCTGCAGGCGACGCAGGGCGACGCGGTGGAGCTGGCCGAGCCGCGCGTGCTGGTCGATCGTCGCGCGCAGGAACGGGATGAGCGCCGCGGCGCGCTCCTCCCATGCGGTCTCGTCGCGGGCGACCGGCGGGCCCTCGTAGCCGTAGGCCTCGTAGTCCACGCGATACCGCTCGCTCACCAGCGCGGCGGCCCCGGCGTCGAACGCGTGCGGCGGGAGCGGGAGCGGGCTGCGGTTCTCGGGCGGATCCGCGGCCGGCCAGCGCTCGGCGCCGACGTGCGCGCGCAGCAGCGCCAGCGTCTCGTCCAGGCGCTCGACGCGCCCGACATGCGTCAGCGGCAACTGGGCGACGACGTCGTGCTGGACCGCCCAGTGGACGTCCTCGGCACCGCCGGTGGCTGCGACGAAGCGGCGGAAGTCCTCGACGATGTCGGCGGGGCGCTCGGGCACGCGCGGGAACCACGGCTCCGCGCCGAACGCCTCGAGGAACCGGGGCTCGCGCAGCAGCAGCTTCGACTGCCAGGCCGACCACAGCCGCGTCGCGGGGTCGCGCACGAGCGAGAAGCGCAGCCAGCCGTCCTCGCCCAGCACCCGCTCGCGCTCCTCGCCCTCGTAGGTCGCCAGCCGGTGCTCGGGCCGCCACAGGCTCATGTCGTGGACGGTCAGCGCCGCCGACGCCTCTGCCAGCGTGGAGCGCTCGAACGCCTCCGGCTCGATGCCCGCCAGCGCGGCGAGCCGCCACAAGACGGTCGTGCAGCCGGCCTTCGGGACCGGGACGAACAGCACGCGCAGCTCGGGCAGCACCACCGTGCGCTGAAGGACGTGGCGCGAGAACGGCGGCTCCATCGAAGGGTGCAGTGTCATGATGCCGGGCGGGTCATTCGTGACCATCTTGTAGCCGAATGGTGAACCAGTGGCCCTTCTCGCAACATCCCGCCCGACATCGGCGACCGCTGATCGCCGCCTGGCGACGCACTGTCTCGGCCTGCGGCCTCGCCACCGGCTTCGCCTCGCGGTCGGGGCAATAGCTCCGCTATGGCACCCTCCCTGCGTCCTCGCCAGCCGCCGCGAGCGGCCGGTCTTTCGGGTGCAACGTTACGAGAAGAACCACATGGAGTCGAGCACTTGGATACCCTGGCGCCGATCTTGACGGGTCAGACGACAGATGCTGCGCGCTCGCTGGTGGTCGTGGCGGGCTCCGGTCGCAGCGGCACGAGCCTGTTCTCGGGCATCCTGCAGCGGCTCGGGTACCACGTGCCCCAGCCCGAGGTGCCGGCGGACGAGACGAACCCGCGCGGCTTCGCGGAGTCGCAGTGGGTCGTCGACTTCCACACG
>DATHJG010001064.1:0-3630 GCA_035489875.1 Solirubrobacteraceae bacterium
GGGCGCGCGGGCTGGGAGCCGTTGCCAGCGGCGCGGGCGCAGCCGCTCAGGGCGCGGGCGTGACCGCGGTGATGGATGAGAGCGGCAGCGTGCGCTCGATGTCGGCGCGCCGGTCGCGGGCACGCAGCCGACCGCCGGCGAGCGCCGCGGGCTCGAGCAGGTAGTCGGTCTCCTGGCCGTCGGGCAGACGGACGGCGACCGTGACGGTGAGCTTGTTGCGGATGGCGAGCTCCAGTTGGCGGGCGAGCCAGGCCTGGCCGGTCTCCTCCGGTTCGCCGGCCGCGACCGCACGCACGCGCTGCACCAGGATCGCGGCGGTGTCGTCGCTCGCCGCGGCACCCGACCCGGCCCGCCGCTCACGTCGCAGCACGACCACGGCGCCCGCGGCATCCTCGGCCACGACCGGGTAGCGAGCATCGGCGAGCGTCCAGAACAGCACGGCGGCGTCGAAGCGGGTCACGATGCGGTGCTCGCCGGACCGTCGCAGCGCGAGCGGTGCCAGGTTCGGGTCGACGACGAGCTGGCCGAGCAAGGCGGTGTCGTCGCTTCGCACGTACGCGGCGGCGCCGGCATCCGCTGCGTCCCCGCCGGCGAGTCCGGGGTCCATGCTGCCGACGCGCAGAGTGCCGAAGCGCTGCGCCGTGTCGGTGAGCAGGTACTCGAGCGGTTGCGGGATGCCGGTGAGCGAGATCCCGGAGAGGAAGTCGCGGATCGCGGGCACCGTCTCGCCCGCCGTGAGGGCGCGGGTCACGCTCGTCGCCGTCACGCGGTAACTGGATGCCAGCCCGCGCGTCTCGGCCTCGGCCATGCCGCGCAGCCGGTCATCGATCGGCGCGAGCAGGGGACCGGGGGCGATGATCGACAGGTCGGGTTGCAGGTACACCTTGTCGACCTCCTCGGGGAACAGCTCGGTCATCGCCGCGGTCGCCGCCTCCGGCCCGTCGACGAGCAGCGCGGTGCCGGGCGTGCTCGGGGTCGATCCGCCGGTGATGCCGAGCAGCTCGGCCTCGCGCGCCGCCTGCGTCGTGCGCTCGCGAATCCACGTCCCGCCCGCCGGGTACAGCCACCCGAGGTAGTCGAGCAGACCCTGACCCCACACCGCGTGCGCCCGCTCGCGCAGCAGCTCGTGCAACTCGTCGGGGAGGCGCTCCAGCCAGCCGCGTGCGAGGGCGCTCCAGCGCTCCAACCGCGAGGCGGCGAGCCACTCGGCGCTCGCCGCGCTCGGGGTCCACTCGGTGCCCGCGTCGGCGAGCCCCGCGCGCGCGGCGATGTCGAGAAGAAGCTCCACCTCGTCGGCGTCGATGCCGGCCCCCGCGCCGAGGCGCCGGGCGTCCGGGAGGGCGACTCCTCCGCGCGAGAGGCGGCGAGCGGGTTCGTTCCGCAGCGCGTGCAGCAGCTCGGTCACGGCGGAGAGCGTTCCGAACGCGCGATCGCCGGCCCCGCGATCCACGAACCGCGCGTCGGATTCGCTCACCGGCTCGAGGGCGGCGGGCGGCCGGGCTCCGACCAGCTCGGGTGCGGCGGGCAGGCCGAACGCCGGCCACGCGCGCAGCTGCTCGATCACCGCATCCCACGGCGCGTACCGCCCCGATTCCTCGGCGAGCAGTCCCGCATCCTGGGCGATGCCGGCCCGGCGGGCGACCTCGATCACGCTCTCGCCCAGCCGCTCGGCGAGCTGTGCCGCGGTCGGCGCGCCGCTGGTCGAGGCGAGCTCGCCCGTGGTGGCGAGCAGGGCGAGGGTGCCGCGATCGAGCCGCTCGAGTGCGGTCTGCACGGAGGCGCGGTCGAGCAGCGACTCGGCCAGGTCGAAGAAGTCCCGGATGCCGTGCTCGCGCACGCCGCGGGCCGTCACCAGGCGGGCGAGGGCTTCGTCGTCGAGCGCGCGCAGCCGGGCCGCGAGCGCGAGGACGGAGCCGCTAGTGGCCGCCATCGCGAGCGATGCGGCGGCGCCGGATCACGCTCAGCACCGCGAAGACGACGATCAACACCAGGGCGATGGGCAGGCCGATCGACGGCAAGACCGCGATCGTGAGCCACGGACCTTCGCTGGTGTCGACCTTGCTGAAGGAGGCGACCAGGATGGCCACGATGGCGAGGATGGAGAGGCCCGCGATCGACGCGATCATGAACGCGAGGACGCGTTCGATACGATTGAGGGGTACCGGGGTGTTCTCTGCCACAGCACCAGGATAGGGCCAGCACCATGGCCCGCCGCCCCGCAGCCATTTCAGAGAGGGTCGCCATGCCTACCGGCAAGGTCAAGTTCTACGACGAGGACAAGGGATTCGGGTTCATCGCTTCAGACGATGGCACCGAGGTCTTCCTGCACGCCTCCGCCCTCCCCGACGGCGCCACCGTGCGCGCGGGCAGCCGGCTCGAGTTCGGCATCGCCGACGGCAAGAAGGGTGCGCAGGCGCTCTCCGTGCGCGTGCTCGACACCCCGCCGACCCTCGGTCAGCGCAACCGGCGCAGCGCCGACGACATGGCGATCGTCGTCGAGGATCTCGTGAAGCTCCTCGACGGAATCGGCGCCAGCCTGCGCCGGGGCCGCTATCCGGACAAGACCCATGGTTCGAAGATCGCCGCCGTGCTGCGCAAAGTCGCCGACGATCTGGACGCGTGATCGCCGTGACCGCCGCCGAGCGTGAGGCTCTCGCTCGCGAGGCGCTCGCCGAGATCACCCCCGCTGGGACCTACGGCGACTTCGTCAGCGAGACCGCAGAGGGCGACGACGTCTTCACGCTGCTGTTCACGGCGACCATGGGCGGCTACCCCGGCTGGCAGTGGACCGTCAGCGTCGCCGAGCTGCCGGGCGAGAAGCCGACCGTGCTCGAGGCCGAACTGCTGCCGGGCGACGGCGCCCTGCTCGCGCCTGACTGGGTGCCGTGGTCGGAGCGTCTCGAGGAGTACCGTGCCGCGCAGGTCGCCACGGGCGAGCCGGATGCCGAGCTCGATCTGGACGACATCGACGACCCGGACGACGTGGATGACGACCACGGTGACGATCCCGACGATGGGATCGACTTCGAAAGCGAATCGGTGGTCGAGCCTGTCGAGACCCTAGACCTGTTTGCGGTGGGCGAAGACGAGCAGCACGAGGCCGAGGCCGAGGCCGATGAGGACGGTCCAGAGCCACCAGCCGTGCCCGCCGTCAAGAAGCGGCGTCAGAAAAAGCAGGAGCCCGCCGAGGGCGAGTAGCCACAGCACCAGGCCGACGAGGATCGCCTTGCGATCGTCGCTTTGCACCGGCTCGGGATCGGGCCGGCGCTCATCGTCTTTCAGCCAGAGCCGCATGAGGCCAGGCTACCGGGCCTGCGCAACCACCCAGTCGATCGCGCGCGTGAGGGTGCGCACGTCATCCGGGTCGATCGCGGTGAACGTCGCGATCCGCAGCTGGTTCCGGCCGAGCTTCCGGTACGGCTCGGTGTCGACGATCCCGTTGGCCCGCAGCGTCTGCGCGACCGCCGCCGCATCCACCGTCTCGTCGAAGTCGATGGTGACGACGACCTGCGAGCGGTGGTCCGGGTCGGCGACGAAGGGGGTCGCGAACGCGGATGCCGCGGCCCAGTCGTACAGGACGCCCGACGATTCGCGCGTGCGGGCGTCGGCCCACGCGAGCCCGCCGTTCTC
>DATHJG010001065.1:0-5073 GCA_035489875.1 Solirubrobacteraceae bacterium
ACCGCATCGAGTCGGCGCTTGAGCCTAGCCCGGAGCCGCGCCGCGGCGCCGGAGAACGTCAACGACCGCATTGAGGGAGGCCCGAGAGCGGGGTGCGGTTCCGCGGAACCGCACCCGCGCCGAACGATTGTCACGTTGACCCCAATTATTGGGGTCAACCTGACAATCGCTCGACGAAACCGCCTCGCGAGCCGCCGCGCCCACCCGGGCCCTCCCCTCGATGCCAGCCGTTGACGTAGACGCCCGCGTAACGTTCCCGCCCATGCTCGCCGCCGCGGCCGCGACCCTCGCGCTCCTCGGAGGCGCCGACGACCCCGGCTACGCCTTTGCGCGCGAGCTCGCCCGCGCCGGACCGCGCCCCGCCGCAGGAGCCAACGAGCGCCGCGCGCACCAGCGGGTCGCCGACGCGTTCCGAGCCGCCGGCCTGACCGTCACCCACGACCGCTTCGCCGTTCCCGGCAAAGGACGGTCGCGCAACGTGATCGGCATCGTCGAGCGGCCACGGACGTGCCTGTGGATCCTCATGGCGCACGCCGACACGGTCCCGCCCGCGCCTGGCGCCGAGGACAACGCGTCCGGCGTCGGCACCGTCGTCGCGCTCGCGCCCCGCGTCGCCGCGCTCGAGCCCGCATGCGACGTATGGCTCGTCGCCACCGGCGCGGAGGAGCGGATCTACACCGGGCAGCCCGACCATCTCGGGGCAAGCGCGCTCGTCCGCCGCGTCCGCAGCCGCGGCCGCGCCGACGACCTGCGCTGGGCGCTCTCGCTCGACGAGGTCGGGCGCGGGCGGGAGCTGTGGCTCCGCTCGCCCCGGCTGCGGCGCTTCGACCGGCGCGTCGCCGCCGCCGCGGAGGGATCCGGCCTGCGCGTCCGCTGGGTGGCCGACGGAGGACCCGGCAACTCGGACCATCGCGAGTTCGGCCTCGCCGGCCTGGTCGCCGGCAAGCTCGGCGTCCCGGACAACCCGAGCCGCCACACCGCCCGCGACGTCGCGGCCCGCCTGCAGCAGGGCACGTTCCCACGGGTGCGGCGGCTGCTCGAGGCGCTGATTCAGGCCGGCTGAGCCGGCGCCGGTCGGCGCCCCGCCAGCCAGTCCACGAGCTCGCCGCTCGAGAGGTCCGGCGCGATGGCCAGACCGCTGACGACGCTCGTGAGCTGCGCGGCCTCGCGCAGCGCGCGCCTGGATCCTGGCCTGGAGGACGATCGTCAACCCGAGCGCGACCATCGCGAACAGGCTCAGGGCACTGAACCTGCCGAGCAGGGAAACGCGCCTCCCCGTGCGGACCGTCATCGGCCGCTCGGCAGCCCAGTTTGAGACGCGTACCCTGACAAATGAGATGCCCGAGGGCGACACCATCCACTACGCGGCCAACCGCATCCGCCCGATCCTCGCCGGCCACGTTCCGGACGCGATCGCGACACCGCACCCGCGCCTCGGCCGGGCAGCCTGGGCGGAGCGGCTCGCCGGTCGAGCCGTCACGGCGGTCGACGCCGTCGGCAAGCACCTCTTCCTGCGCTTCGAGGACGGCCTCACGATCCACTCGCACCTGCGCATGACCGGCTCCTGGCGGGTGCTGGACGAGGGCCGCCCGCGGCCGCGCAGCGCGTGGCTGGCGCTGCGGCGGGGCGAGCGCGAGGTCGTCCAGCTCAAGGGCCCGGTGCTGGAGCTGATGACCGAGTCGCGGGTGCGCTTCGACCAGCGGCTCGCCGGGCTCGGCCCGGACGTCCTCGCGGTGGAGTTCGACGCCGAGCGCTTCCTGCGCCGGCTGCGGGAGGACGATCCCACCCGCCCGATCGGCGACGCGCTGCTCGACCAGCGCACGATCGCCGGCATCGGCAACCTGTGGAAGGTGGAAGGCTGCTTCGAGGCCCGCATCGACCCCTGGCGCCCGAGCGGACAGGTCTCCGACGCCGAGGCGCTGGCGATCGTCGCGGCGTGCCGCCCGCGCATGCAGCAGTCGGCCGCGGACGGCAACCAGAGCCGGCACCGCCGCATCCACGGGCGCGCCGGCGCCCCGTGCCCGCGCTGCGGCACGACGATCCGCTCGCGCGGCCAGTGGGACGACAACCGCACGACCTACTGGTGTCCCTCGTGTCAGGCGTGACGGTCCGCCGCGTCGGACACAAGGGCGCCGACCACATCGCGCCGGGCAACACGACGGCGTCGTTCGACGCTGCGCTCGCCCACGCCGTCGACATGATCGAGTTCGACGTGCTGCCCGAGCAGCGGGAGGCGCCCGAGCGCGGACGGCTGATCCTCGCGCACGACTACGAGCACGTGGGACCCGAGTCGCTGACGCTCCAGCAGGGGCTCGCGCACCTCGCCTCCTCCCAGTTCGCCGACGTCGAGCTGGACGTCGACCTCAAGCTGCCGGGCTACGAGCGCCGCGTGGTCGAGGCGCTGCGCGAGCACGGGCTGATCGAGCGGACGCTCGTCTCGACGCTGTTCATGCGCAGCCTGATCGTGCTGCGCGAGCTGGAGCCGCGGCTGCGGCTCGGCTGGTCGGTGCCGCGCGTCAAGCGCGACTACACCGCCTCGCCGATCACGCTCCTCCCGGCCTACGGGCTGCTGCTGAACGCGCGCCGGCGGCTGCCGCGGGTCGCCGCCACGCACGTGCGGGAGCGCCGCTGCGACGCGCTGATGGCGCACTGGAAGCTCGTCACGCCGCGGCTGGTGCGGACGCTGCGCGACGCCGGCGGCGACCTCTACGTGTGGACGGTCGACGACCCGGCGCGGATCCGCGCGCTCGAGGCGCTCGGCGTCACGGGCGTGATCACGAACGACCCGCGCCTGTTCGAGGCCTGACGGCGCTCAGGCGATCTCGCAGCTCGCCGCGCTGAAGTCGGGCGGCTCCGCGCCGGCCGTGCCGGTATGCCCCGGCTCGGTGAACGCGCGCGCGCGCTGGACGACGCGCTTGTCGCGGCGCCACTCGAACGAGACCACGCCGCGCAGCACGTGCGCGCCGCCGCGCTCGGGCGGCTTGAACTCGAAGCTCCACCCGGCGTCGTGCTCGCCGCGCCGGCCGACGGCGACCCGCACCCAGCCGGAGTCCGACAGCGGCCCGCTCTTGAGCGTGCGCCAGAGCCCCTGGGAGTTCTGGAACTGCACGCGGAAGCGCATGAACATGCGCGAGCTGCGCGCGAGACCGGTCATCGAGCCGCGGATGCCCATCTGGTTCGGGCGCGTCTGGGTGTCGCACCCGTTCACGGTCGCCCAGACCACGGGCGCGCGCCCGGCTGCGTCCGCCGATGACGGCGCGGCGAGGCCGATGAGCGCGACGATCACGAGGGGGGCGCGACGCATGTGCATGGAGGAACAGACGAAGCGGGCTGCGGTTGCGCATTTGCGGATTGAGTTGCTCCGCGAGTCATCCAGACCGCGTGTGATTGGCTAGCCGGACGTTCTGCCTCGGCCAGAGGCCTCGTCACCGGCTTCGCCTCGGTCCGTCTTGACCGGGCTTCGCCCTCTTGTGATGCATGCTGCGGACGGGCGTAGTACCCGACGTGACCAGCACCTTGACGGCTCCACTCCAATCGCGGACCTCCGGCGCTTCCACGCTGGACTTCGAGGCGCTCTACCGGTCGGCGCGCGATGACGTGTACGCCTATGTCGCCACGCTGCTGCGCGATCGCGCCGCGGCCGAGGACGTCACGGCGGCGGCGTTCGAGCGCGCGTACCGCAAGCAGCGCCTGTTCAAGGCCGCGCGCGGCTCCGAGCGCGCGTGGCTGTTCGGGATCGCCCGCAACGCCGCGCTCGACGAGCTGCGCCGGCGCAAGCGCGCCGCCGCGCTGGTGGCCGAGCCCGCGGACATCGAGGCCGCGCTGCCCGAGGACAGCGCGGACGCCGCGCTCCGCCGCGCCGCCGTCCGCGCCGGGCTCGCCACGCTCGATCCGCGCGAGCGCGAGCTGGTCGCCCTGAAGTTCCACGCCGGCCTGGCCAACGCCGAGATCGCGACCGTCCTCGGCGTCAGCGTCTCCAACGCCGGTACCCAACTGCACCGCGCCATGACCAAGCTCCGGGAGGCCGTCGAGCATGCCTGATCTCAGCCCCGACGTCGAGCGCGAGCTCGAGGCGCTCGACGACGCGCTCGGCGGGCGCCGCGTCGCCGCCGACCTGACCGAACTGGGCGAGCTCGCGCTGCTGCTGCGCGAGGACCGCCCGCAGCCGAGCGACGACTTCGGCCGCTACCTCGACAACCGCGTGGAGCGCGGGTTCCCAGGACGGGACCCGCGCACGCGCGTGTCCGGGCGCCGCTGGTTGACGTGGCAGGGCTGGATGGCCCCGGCGCTCGGCGCCACGGCGACCGTCGTGCTGGTTGCCGTGATCGCCGTGTCCGGGCCCTACGGCGGCGATGACGAGTCCTCCGGTGGGAGCGGCGTGATCGCCAACAGCGCAGAGGAGTCGAGCAGCGCCGGAGGCGCGACGGAGGCCAGCAGAGCGAGCGGCAGCGCCGCGGACGCCGGCGGCGGGTCGGGCAGCGGCGACGCCGCCTCCGCGCCGGCGCCGCAGAGCGTGCCGCCCGCGCCGTCGCCGGGCTCCCCCGGCACGGACGGACGCGAACAGCGCAAGGTCGAGCGCTCGGCCTCGCTGACGCTCGCCACCCGCCCGCGCACCATCGACACGGTGAGCGCGCGCATCCAGGAGGTCACGCGCGAGCAGGGCGGGTTCGTCGTCTCCTCGACGGTCAGCTCATCGACCGGCGGAGGCGGCGGCACGTTCGAGCTGCGCGTCCCGACCCGGAACCTCGACGCCGCGATGGCCGCCCTGTCGCGCCTCGGCGCGGTGCGCGAGCGCGCGCAGCGCTCGCAGGACATCACGGCCCGGTCGGTGTCCGCGCGCAGCCGGCTGAAGGACGCCAGGACCGAGCGCGAGAGCCTGCTCAAGCAGCTCGCCGACGCGGTCACCGTGGAGGAGACCGAGTCGATCCGCGCGCGCCTGCGGCTGGTCTCGGCCGAGATCGAGCAGGCGCGGGCCGACGTCCGCCGCGTGAACAACCGCGCCGCGTTCTCGACCGTGGCCGTCACGCTCGTGGCCGACCGCAGCGCCGCCGCGCCCGGCGCCGAGGAGGACAA
>DATHJG010001066.1:0-7667 GCA_035489875.1 Solirubrobacteraceae bacterium
GCCTGGCTCGCCTTGTCGAGCTCGCCGAGGCCGGCGTAGGCCTGGACCATCAGGCTCGCGACGCGGGAATCCGGCCTGTTGCCCGCGAGCTTGACGTGCTCGTCCCAGGCGCGGCCCGCGGCGCGCAGCTCCTCGGCGCCGGCGTCGGTGTAGCTCCCCGCGTTCTGGTCGAAGTTCTCGCCCGAGTTGGCCAGGTTGAAGCGCGCGCGGGCGACCGCGGCCCAGAGGGCGGCGTCGGTCGGATTCGCGCGGGCCTTCGCCGTCGCCGTCTGCTCCTGCTGGCGGAAGCGGTCCGAGCCGCTGTCGCCGCCGGAGCCGCCCTGCGTGATCGCGTCGACCAGCCCGCCCGGCAGCGCGCCGCCGCCGCCGATCCCGAAGAACACCAGGCCGCCGCCCATCAGGAACGCGAGCGTGATGTACACGACCTTGACCACCCGCCGGCGGCCGGAGCCTCTGAGATCGAAGAGCATCAGTCGTCTGGGTCGAAGGGGGTGAGCTCGGCGTCGGTGGCGTCCGCGGCCTCCGCCTCCTCACGGGCGCGCGCCTGCGCGGCACGCCGGTCGAGCAGCGAGGCGAGAAGGATAGAGCCCTCGTATAAGAACAGGATCGGGAACATCATCAGCAGCATCGTCACCGGGTCGCCGCCCGGCAGCAGGGCGGCCACGATGGCGATGATGAGGATCGCGTAGCGGCGGTTCTTGCGCAGCTGCCTCGGCGTGACGATGCCCATCCGGGTGACCGCCAGGATGAGGATCGGGAGCTGGAACAGCAGCCCCATCACGCCCAGCACGAGGATCGCGAACTTGTAGTAGTCGCGCGCCTGCAGCAGGACGTCGAAGCTGTCGTCGTTGAAGTTCTGCAGGAAGTTGACGGCCGCCGGCAGCACGAGGAAGTACGCGAACACGGCACCGGCGTAGAACAGGAACGGCACCATGATCATCAGCGGCACCGCGACCTTGCGCTCGGTCGGCGAGAACGCCGGCAGCACGAACGCATATAACTGGTAGAGCAGCAGCGGCAGCGAGATCAGCAGCGCCGCGTAGCCGGCCACGAGCAGCGTCGCGGTCAGCGGCTCGCCGACGCCCAGCGTGACCGGGCGCCTGGGGGAGGCGCGCGGGCTCGCCTCGGCCGCCGCGGCCGCCGCGCGCGACAGCGAGTCGGCCTGCGCGCGCAGCGCGGGCTCGTCGGAGGAGGCCGCGGACGCGGCGAGCGCGCGCGCGGTCGCCGCGATCCGCTCGTTGACCACCTTCTGCGCCTGCTGCCAGCAGGCGGACTGCTCGAGCGGGTCGCGCGTCTGGTCGCACGGCTTCTTGCTCTGCGCGTCGGTCAGCGGCTTGTTGATCGTCTCCAGGATCCGGTCGTCCTGCCACAGGCAGATGCCGCCGATGACCATGAACGCGGCGACGCAGATGATGATCCGCGTGCGCAGCTCGTCGAGATGCTCGACCAGCGAGAGGCGCTCGTCGTGCGCGATGGGCTTCAGCCGAGTGGCCATGGCGCTGCGGGCGGATCAGGACTGCGCGGGCGCGCTACGAGCGCTCGCGCATGACCTCGCCGTCCAGCGGCTCTTCCTCATCCGCGGGACGGCCGAGCGCCGCCTGGGCGTCGCTGCGGCTGCTGTCGTCGTCGAAGTGCCTGTCGGCCCTGCTCGTGACCGTGTCCTTGAACTCGCGCACCCCGCCGCCGAGCTGGCGGCCGAGCTGCGGCAGGCGCTTGCCGCCCACGATCACCAACACGATCAGCAGGATGATGCCGAGCTCGAACGGCCCGAGGCCCGCGATGAATGCGTTCGTCATTGGCTGGTCAGCTCCTCATCGAGGAATACCCGCAGCCTAGCGGCTGCCGATCCGTCCGATATGCGACGAGTCGCGCTCAAGTCCCGGGCGGTGGGACCGATGTAGGGCGCAGACCCCATCAAGCACCACCCGGAACGCCATGAGCCAGCCAGAGAACTCCAACTACGTCCGCCGCGTCGTCCTCCCCTCGGGCCGTGCGATCGAGGTCGTGTACTTCGACAACCTCCCGGCCCATGCGCCGCGGCGCCCGGGTGCGCACGAGGTCCTCGACCTCCACGTGTGCCCGGCGTGCGACAAGCACCTGGTCTACCCGGTGCAGTGGGAGGAGGCGTCCCCGACGCACTGGGAGGTCCAGCTGCGCTGCCCGAACTGCGAGTGGCTGACGGTGGGACTGTACGAGCAGGACACGGTCGACCGCTTCGACGAGGAGCTCGATCACGGCACCGAGGCGCTCGTCCGCGACCTCAAGCGCCTCACGCGCGCCAACATGGAAGAGGAGGCGGAGCGCTTCACGAGCGCGCTCGCCTCCGACGCCATCTGGCCGATGGACTTCTAGGCGTACCGGTCCGCGACCGAGTCCGCCACCAGCTCCAGTGCCGCCCGCTGCCCGTCGGGGAGCGCCGGCAGGTCCGCCTTCGCGGCGGCCACCATCTCCAGCGCCTCCGTGCGCGCCTGCTCCAGCACGCCGGTCGCCGCGATCGCGTCGCAGACCGCCTCGGCCTGCGCGGGCGTCCGGATGGCGCGAAGGTCGAGCGCCGCCAGCTCCGGATTGCGCTCGCGCGCCAGGATGAAGGGAGCGTGACGGTGCCGTCGAGCAGGTCCGTGCCGCGGTGCTTGCCGGTCCGCTCGGCCGGCCCGGACACGTCGAGCACGTCGTCGAGCAGCTGGAACGCCAGCCCGATCCGGCGGCCGAAGTCGCCGAGCGCGTCCGCCTGGCCGCCACCCTCGAGCGCGCCGAGCCGGCAGGCCGCCTGGAACAGGCGCGCGGTCTTGAGGTCGCAGCGGTGCAGATAGCGGTCGCGCGGGACGTCGACGTTCCACGCGTCCTCGCGCTGCAGCAGCTCCCCCTCGGCCAGACCCGACGAGGCGTCCGACAGGACGCGGATCTCGTCCGGCCGCCCGTTCACGGCCAGCTCCGCGAACGCGCGCGAGAAGAGCAGGTCCCCGGTCGCGGTCGCGATCGCCCGTCCGGCGGTCGCCACCACCGTCGGCCGGCCGCGCCGCAGCGGCGCGGCGTCCAGCACGTCGTCGTGCACCAGGGTCGCCGAGTGGATCAGCTCCACCGCCACCGCCGCGCGGAGCACGCCGTCGTGGTTGGGCTCCGCCTTCTCGCCGGCCGCGAGGAACACGAGCAGCGGCCGCAGCCGCTTTCCGCCGGCGCGGATGGTCGCGCCGGCGTGCTCGGCCAGCAGCTCGCCGTGCGACGTGGCGAGCGCCTCCAGCCGCGCCTCGAGCCGCGTCATCAGCGCCGGGACGTGCGCGCCGCCGGCCTCGACGAGGGCGAGCACCTCCTCGGCGCTGCTCACGGCACCGTCCCGACGTGCAGCGCGATGATCCCGCCCGCCGTGAGGATCCAGCGGACGTCGGTGAGCCCCGCCCGCGCCATCCGCGCCGCCAGCTCCTCGGGCGCCGGGAAGCGCTTGACCGAGCTCGGCAGGTACGCGTAGGCATCCGGGTCCCCGGCGAGCTTGCCGAGCGCGGGCACGATCCGGTCGAACCAGATCGAGAAGAACGTCGAGAGCGGCGGGTGCTGCGGCGTCGTGATCTCCAGGATCACCACGCGGCCGCCGGGCCGCACGACGCGGGCCAACTCGGCGAGCCCGCGGTCGAGGTCGGAGAAGTTGCGCGCGCCGAACCCGACCGTCGCGGCGTCGAAGCCGCCGTCGGGGTAGGGCAGCTCGAGCGCGTTCGCCCACTCCCACGTGACCGCGGAGGACTTCTGGCGCGCCCGCTCGAGCATCGCCTCGGAGAAGTCGGAGCCGACCACGGTCCCGGCGGGACCGACGCGACGCGCCAGCTCGATCGCCAGATCGCCGGTCCCGGATGCCACGTCGAGCGCCCGTCCGCCCGGCCCGATGGCTGCCAGGTCGGCCGCGCGTTCGCGCCAGCGATGGTGCAGGCCCGCGGTCATGACCGAGTTCATCAGGTCGTAGACGCGCGCGATGCGGTCGAACATCGCGCGCACCTGGCTCTCTTCCAGGGTGCCCGTCCGGGCCTGCGGGGACGCCATGGCGGCGTGAGGCTACTACTGCCCGCCGCGGAGCTGGGAGAGGAAGTCGACCATGGCGGTCTTCTTGTCCGCTGGCATGCCGGCGAACGACGGCATCGGCGCCGTCGGGTTCTCGAGCGTTCGGAGGATCGCGGCCTTCGGCAGCTTGGTGGCGATGTCGGTCAGGTCCGGGCCGGGACCGTCGTTGCCGTTGTGGCCGATCTTGTGGCAGGCCAGGCAGCCTGACTGGGCGACGACCAGCTTGCCGGCCTCATATTGCGGAGCGACGTTGTACTCGATCGAGTTCGGCGAGCCCGCTGCGGCGCCGAGGTAGGTCAGGTATCCCATGGCGAAGATCGTCAGGATCCCGGCGATCGTGGCGATCGGACGGCGCTCGGGACGGCGCTCGGGCCCGCGGTCGATGAACGGCAGCAGGATCAGCAGGACCATGCAGAGCGTCGGCACGCCGATCGTGGCGACCGGGGTCAGCACGGCCGGCTTGATGATCCGCAGGACCTCGAAGAGGAAGAAGAAGTACCACTCCGGCCGGGGGACGTAGGTGGTCGTCGTCGGGTCCGCCTTGGGCCCCAGCTCGGCGCCGAACACGATCGACATCGAGATGATGGCCAGCAGGACGATGCACGCCATCACCGAGTCCTTCGCCACCGCATAGGGGAAGAACGGCTTCCCCTGCGACTTCATGATCGAGTACTCGCGAAGGTAGAGCTCCTTCTCGCGCTGGTTCACGCTAGACCCGCTCCTCGCGCAGACCCTCGGAGCCCTCGGCCTTGAGCCACGGCGGCGCGCTGGTGCCGAGCTTGGTGACGAGGTAGAGGTGCGCGCCGATCATCGCGATGATCGCGCCCGGTATCAGCAGCATGTGGATCGCGTAGAAGCGCGAGAGCGTCGTCGATCCGAACTCCGCCCCGCCACGGAGGAAGTCCGACAGGAACGGCCCCGCGATCGGCCCGGTGCCGTTGATGTTCACGCCCACGATCGTCGCCCAGTAGGAGCGCTGGTCGAACGGCAGCAGGTAGCCGGTGAACGCCATCACGAACGTGAGGATCAGCAGCACGACGCCGATCACCCAGTTGAGCTCGCGCGGGTACTTGTACGCCCCGAAGAAGAACACGCGCGCCATGTGCAGGCAGACGAGGATCACCATCACCGTCGAGCCCCACTTGTGCATGCCGCGGACGAACTCGCCGAGGAAGACGTCGTTGGTGATGTGGCGCGCCGACTCGTACGCGTTGGTCACCGAGGGGTCGTAGTACATGGCGAGGAAGACGCCGGTGACCGCCTGCGAGAGGAATGCGAACAGCGTCGCCGACCCGAGCGTGTAGAACCAGTTCGTCCCCCGGGGCACCTTGCGGAACATGACCCAGCGCGCCGGGCCGGACAGCGACGTGCGCTCGTCGATCCAGTCGACGGTCGCGATCCCCGCCTCCTTCACGTGCTCGACCGGCTTGACCGGCTCGGACTCGCCTGGGCGCTTGGGCTTCGGCTGAAGTGCGGCTGGGAGGGGCGGAAGTGGGAGCTTCATGGTGTCTGCCTAGTCCATCTTGGGCGTGGAGAAGCGGCCCGGGTAGAGGTACTGGCCGATGCCGTCGAGGTCCTGCGCGGGGTCGCGATAGGACGGGAAGCGGCGGAACTCGCTGTTGACCGAGTAGCGCGGGCCGACCTCGACCTGGCCGTTCTGCACGCGGGTGTAGAAGCGGTCGAGCGGGCGCACGGGCGGGCCGCCGTCGACGCCGCCCTCGAAGTTGTAGACGCCGCCGGGGCACGGGCAGACGAAGCGCTTGGCCGCGTCGATGTAGCGGACCGGGCAGCCGAGGTGCATGCAGCGCGTGGAGATCGCGATGAAGTCCTCCGTGTAGCCGGGCGGGTTCGGCGGCGCGTCGACCTCCGGGTTGCGGGCGCGGACGTAGATCGTGGTCCGGCCGACCTGGCCGATGCCGGCGACCTCGGTCACCACGCGCGGCAGGTAGGTGTCGTTCGGGAAGTCCTCGGGCGCGCCGATGGCCTCCCAATCGACCGGCGGGCGGTCGAACAGCGCGGAGCCGGCGGCGAACCCGAGCGCCGGCAGCGCGAAGGCCGACACGGCGATCGCGCCCGCTCCGTGGACCGTTCCGGTCATGAAGCGGCGACGCGTGACGGTCTCGCCCTCGAAGGCGCCCGGCATCCCCCGATCGAGGGTGTATTTGCTCTTGGGCTCTTTGCGTCCGTCGGCCATGGGCGGGGGCAGAACAATAACGACGCGGGCGTCGAGCCGGCCCCACCTGGGCGCCGCGATGGTCAGGCTGCTGGCGCCGCCGCGCGCAGCGCGCGGACCGCGCCCGCATCACCCGCGCGCGCGGCGGCCTTGGCCGCCTCGAGCTCGGGGCCGCTGCCATGCCCGACCGCGGCCGCGCCGGCCGTCCAGATCGCCTCGGCGCGCTCGCGATCGCCCTCCGCGTGGGCCTGCGCGGCAAGCGAGATGACGTCGGCGAGCTCGGCGACGGCGTCGAGGTCGCCGAGCTCGGCGAGGCGGGCGAGGCCGAGCGCGTAGAGCCGGTCGCCGGCGAGCAGCGCGAGGTCCGGATCGTCTGGGCGCATGACGCGGCCGGTGCCGTAGTGCTGCAGGTATCCCTCGACGATCGCCTCGACCAGCAGCGCGTAGTCGTCCTCCCGCCCGGCGGCCCGCGGCCCGGCGGCCGCCGCCGCCCCCAGCGTCCCGTCAGCCGGCCCGGTGTCGGCCACGGCCGCGGCCATCAGGCCACCCTCCGTGCGCAGCGCGGCGGCGAGCCGGTCGAGCACGCTCATGCGATCTCGGAGAACGCTGCCGCCGCGACCTCGAGCGTGCGCGCGACGTGCTCGTGCGTGTGGGCGAGCGACGGGAACCAGGCCTCGAACTGCGACGGCGGCGGGTAGACGCCGCGGGCGAGCAGCGCGCGGCACCAGGCGGCGTAGGCGTCGGTGTCGCACGCGGCGGCGCCGGCGTAGTCGCGCACGGGCGCGTCGGAGAAGAAGACCGTCAGCAGCCCCGGCGCCCACTCGACCTGCACGGGGCGGTCGCGCGCGGCCTCGCGCAGGCCGGCGGCGAGCGCCTCGGTCGTGGCGGCGAGGTGGACGTACGCCTCGTCGTCGAGTCGCGTGAGCGTGGCCCGGCCCGCGGCGACCGCGAGCGGGTTCCCGGAGAGCGTGCCGGCCTGGTAGACGTCGCCGGCCGGCGCGATCCGGTTCATCAGGTCGACCGAGCCGCCGTACGCCGCGGCCGGCAGGCCACCGCCGATCACCTTGCCCATCACCGTGATGTCGGGCAGCACGCCGGTGAGCTCCTGCGCGCCGCCTGCGGAGACGCGGAAGCCGGTGATGACCTCGTCGAAGATCAGCAGCGCGCCGTGCTCCGTCGCGAGCTCGCGCAGGAGATCGAGGAAGCCCGGCTCCGGCAGGACGAGGCCCATGTTCGCGGGGTACGGCTCTGCGATCAGGGCGGCGACTTCGTGCTGCTCGAACGCGGCGGCCAGGGCATCGGCGTCGTTCCACGGCACGATCACCGTGCCGCGGGCGGCGGACTCCGGCACGCCGGGCGAGGCCGGGATCCCTTGCGTCGCCAGGCCGGAGCCGGCCTGCGCGAGCAGGCCGTCGACGTGGCCGTGGTAGGCGCCCGCGAACTTGACGAG
>DATHJG010001067.1:0-2281 GCA_035489875.1 Solirubrobacteraceae bacterium
AGCGCAGAGCTCCGACTCGTTTATCGCCATCATGTCTTCTGGCACGGCGGATCCCGACGACGATGTCGTGCTGCGATGCGCGGAGGCCGGGGTCCCAGTACTGATCGGCGCCGGCCGAGCGCTGCGCGCGATTAGCGCGTACGCCGCATGGAAACCACGCGGTCGCACCGTTCCCGCAGACATCGCCCCAGACGCGCTTGCCCGTACCAGAGCACGGCTCGCGCGAGATGGGGCGATGTCAGAGGTCGACTCGAAGGCAGCGCTGGCCCCCTACGGTCTAACAACCCCACGGGAGCAGGTCGCCGCCACTCCAGACGAGGCAGCGAGCATCGCTGCCAGCATCGGCTACCCGGTTGTCGTGAAGGCGCATGGCCCCGCTCACAAGGAGCGGGTGGGTGGAGTTCACCTTGGTTGTGCGACAGAGGAGCGGGTACGTGAGGTGGCACGGCGACACGGGGGTCCCGTATTGGTGGCGGACGACATCAGGGGCGGCACCGAGGTCATGTGCGGAGCCGTTCGTGATCAGACGTTTGGGCCCGTCGTCGTATGCGGGGTCGGGGGCGGCTGGGCGGAGGCAATGTCCGAGTCGGTCCAAGGCGCATTGGCCCCTCTGAGCCATGCGGACGCCGAAGAGCTGGTTCGCGCCTGTGTGCCGCTCGCACGGCGTCTAAGCCCTGAGGGCGTGGCCGGAGTGGCCGCCGTCCTGGCAAGTCTTGGTCAGGTCATGACCCAACATCCTGAGATCTCCGAGATAGACGTAAACCCCCTACTTGTCGACTCCGAGCGAGCCGTGGCGCTGGATGCGTTGATCGTCGTCGACCGGAAGACGGATGAGTCGCCCGTGCCCGCCACCTCCGAGCGGTAGCCGCGGCGTCCGCTGTGGTCACCCCGCCCTCTCGCTGTCGTGGACGTGCCGGTCATCCGCACGTTGCCGCCCTCGATCCGGCCCGAGGCCGCAAAGGCAAGCTGCGACGTGCTGCGGTGCTGCGCGCTCGCGAGCGTGTGCGGTTCGACCTCGAGCTCGCGCGGCTCGCGCTCCTCCACGAGCAAGCGGGTAATCCCGCGGTCGTTGATCGCGGCGAGGATCGCGTCAGGCACGATGTCCTCCTTGTGAGGGGCCAGATGTCGATCTCCTCGTGAACGCCGCACTCACGGCCGACGTGGAAGACGAAGTAGTCGGGGTAGATGAAGAAGTCGTCCGACCGGGCGCGCTGGGCGTCGTAGAAGGCCGAGATGGCCGCCAGCAGGACCACGCTGACCCCGGTGGCCGCGCCCAGGGCGCGGACGACGATGTGGCGCGCAGACCGACCTCGTCGATCTCGTACGTGCGCGGAGATAGCTCGCCGACCTCCATGCGGACCTTCTGCTCCGCGAGCCACTCCGCGGCGAGCTTGCCGATGCGCGAGTCCGCCGACGAGCGGCACGCGATCGAAGCCGACGCAGCGGCATGCGCCGCGCTCGGTGAGCTTCTCGAAGCCTTGTACCACGCGCCGGAAGCGCGCCGATAGCCCGCCCCGGGTCAAGAGCCTTGCGGTCGGATCGGGGCGTCCGAAGAACCGGCCTCGGGCATCCCGATGGCGGTACCGGTGGTGGGGTTGTTCAGGCCACTCGGGTCTTGGTGGCACGACCTGCCTGCGGCAGCAGACACGTCGGGCATGCACCTTGCGTGAAGCGGCGCTTCGCGCTGCCGAACCGCGGCGTGCTGGTCACGCCGCCTTCGGCAAGAACGGCCTGCGCGCGGCGAAGGACGGTACGCGGACTCAGACGCATCAAGCCGCGAGCCCCAACGGCCGTGCAGCTCAGGGCGGCCAGCGCCTGCGCGAACCGGACGCCGATCTCGACGCAGCAACGTCCAGCTCGCCTGAGCGCACGGCGGTCGCGATCAGACCAGCCGTGGTCCAGTCACCAGCGCCTCCGGTATCCGCAACGAGGGTCCTCAGCGCCGGATAGCGGCGCACCTTCCCGCTGCCGGAGCGCACGTCGAGACCTCCGACCCCGTGCGTAACGACCTGAAGGTGGGCGGCGCCGCGATCGCCGGCGCGAACGCTCTCGACTTCACGATCACCGACAACGGCTGCGCGGGGGCGCGGGTCGAGCACGGCGAGACGTGCTCGATCGGCGTGCGCCTCACTCCGTCGGCCACGGGCGCGCGCACCGCGAGCCTCGCGCTGACGACGAACAGGGCGACGGGCGCCGAGTCGCTGACGCTCGACGGGACGGGCGTCGCGCAGGACTCCGGCCCGGTCGGGCGCCCAGGCCCGCAGGGCTCCGGCGGCCCGCG
>DATHJG010001068.1:0-4810 GCA_035489875.1 Solirubrobacteraceae bacterium
GCTGAGGACCTTCAGGCCGCCCCGCAGCACGCTGAACACGGCCTCCTCGTGCTCGCCGACGTAGTCGCCGTCGACCTGCACGGGGACCGGGCGCTCGTCGGCCGAGCGCACGCGCAGCCCGCCGAGCCCGTCGAACGCGCGGAAGTCGCGGTTGAGGTGCGCCTGGTCGTAGTAGCCGCAGTCCTGCGCGATCTCCGCCAGGCGGGCGCCGTCGTCGCGCTCGATCAGCTCGAGCGCGCGGCGGAAGCGCAGCACGCGCGCCGCCGGCTTGGGCGGGAGCCCGACGTGCTCCCGGAAGCGCTCGCCGAAGTGGCGCCGGCTCCAGCCGAGCTCGTCCGCCAGCCCGGCGATCGACACGCCGCCGTGGCTCGAGAGCAGGCGTCGCCAGGCGTGGGCGATGTCGGACGGGATCGCCGGCGCGCGGGCCAGCCGGTCGGTCAGCGCGGCGTCGAGCAGCGCGAAGCGCCCGGCCCAATCCGGCGCCTCGGCCATCCGCTCGGTCAGCTCGTCCGCCGGGCGACCGAGCACGTCGTCGAGCGGGACGACGCGCCCGCGCAGCTCGCGCCCGGGGACCCCGAGCAGCCGCCGCGCCGCGGGTGGCGCGAGCTTGACCTCCATCCCGCGCTGGTGGCCGGCGTGCCGGGTCTCCGCGTAGGTGTCGTCGACGCCGGCGACGAACGACCGGAAGCGCCCGCCTCGGCCGTCGGCGTCGACCACGTCGAGCGACGGCCCGAACGAGAAGATCACCGTGACCGCGGGCACCGCGACCTCACGCCGGCCCAGCGGCGCGGCCGTGTCCTCGCTGTAGCCGCAGTAGCCGAGCACGTGGCCGCGCAGCGCCGGATGCGGCGTAGCATGGGCCATCTCCCAGCGCCCGAGCGCGGACTCGTGGCGCACGACCCGCACGGCCGGCTACCCGCCGGTCGGCGTGACGCGATACGCGTCGAACACGGCGTCGATCGACCGCAGGCGCGAGATCGTCGCCTTGAGCGTATGGGTGTCCCCCACCTCGACCACGAACCGGTTCTTGACCATCGGGTGGGAGACGATGCAGCGCGCCTCGACGATGTTGATGCCCGCCTCGGCGAACGTGCGCGAGAGGTCCTCGAGCAGGCGGTGGCGATCCCAGCCGTCGACCTGCAGCTCGACCTTGAACGAGCTGACCGAGTCGCCGTCCCAGCTCACGGGGACGAAGCGCTCGGGGTCCTTGCGCAGCGCCGCGGCGTTCGGGCAGTCCTCGCGGTGGATGGTGATGCCGCGCCCGAGCGACACGTAGCCGACGATCTCGTCGCCCGAGACCGGCCGGCAGCACTTGGCGAGCCGCAGCGGGACGTCCTCGACGCCCTCGACCCGGATGCCGTACTGCGACGCGTCGCCCTCGGGCCGGCGCGGCGCCTTGCGCGCGAGGACGAGATCCTCGGCGACCGTCGGCTCGTCCTCCGCGGCCTCGCCCTCCTTCAGGCGCTGCATGACCTTGTTGACGACGACCTTCGCCGAGATCTTGGCCCCGCCGAGCGCGATGTAGAAGTCGTCGGCCTTGCGGAAGCCCATCTCCCGGATGACGTCGGCGAGCAGCGCCGAGCCGGTGATCTTCTGCGCGGGCAGGCCCGCCTTCTTCAGGTGCTCCTGCAGCAGCTCGCGCCCGGTGTGCTCGGAGTCCTCGCGCGACTCGGCCTTGAACCACGCGCGGATCTTGTTGCGCGCGCGCGTCGTCTTCACCATCGCGAGCCAGTCGCGGGACGGGCCGCGCTCGCGCTTGGATGTGAGCACCTCGACGATGTCGCCGGACTGCAGCTCGTAGTGCAGCGGCACGATCTTGCCGTTGACCTTCGCGCCGACGCAGCGGTGGCCGACGTCGGTGTGCACCTCGTAGGCGAAGTCGAGCGGCGTCGAGCCCGCCGCGAGCGACTTGACCTCGCCCTTGGGCGTGAAGACGTAGACCTCCTCGTCCACCAGCTCCCCGCGGAAGTTGTCGGCGAACTCCTGCGGGTCCTCGACGTCGGACTGCCAGTCGAGCAGCGACTTGAGCCACTTGAGCTTGGCGTCGGTCGGGTCGATCACGCCGTTGCCGCGGGCGCCCTCCTTGTAGCGCCAGTGCGCGGCGACGCCGTACACGGCCGTCTCGTGCATGTCGCGCGTGCGGATCTGGATCTCGAGCGGCCTACCCTCGGGCCCGATCACCGTCGTGTGGAGGGCCTGGTACATGTTGAACTTGGGCATGGCGATCATGTCCTTGAAGCGCCCGGGCAGCGGCTTCCACAGCGAGTGGATGACGCCCACCGCGCCGTAGCAGTCCTTCACGGACTCGACGATCACCCGCATGGCCGTGAGGTCGTAGATCTCGTTGAACTCGCGGCCCTTCTTGGTCATCTTCGAGTAGATCGAGTAGAAATGCTTCGCGCGGCCTGAGATCTCGGCCTTGATGCCGAGCGCCTCGAGCTCCTTGGTGAGGTAGCCGCCGGCCTTGGCGACGTAGCGCTCGCGCTCGTCGCGCTGCTGGCTGACGAGGCCCTTGATCTCCTGGTACTTGCGCGGGTGCAGCGTCGCGAACGAGAGGTCCTCCAGCTCCCACTTGATCGCGTGGATGCCGAGCCGGTGCGCCAGCGGCGCGTAGATCTCGAGCGTCTCCTTGGCCTTCTCGATCTGCTTCTGCTTCGGCATCGCGCCGAGCGTGCGCATGTTGTGGAGGCGGTCGGCGAGCTTGATCAGGATGACCCGGACGTCCGTGGCCATCGCGACCATCATCTTGCGGTAGTTCTCGGCCTGCGCCTCGTCGCGCGACTGGAACGTGATGCCGGTGAGCTTCGTGACGCCGTCGACGAGGCCCGCGACCTCCTCGCCGAACGCCTCGCGCACCTCGTCCAGGCTGGCGGTCGTGTCCTCGACGGTGTCGTGCAGGAGTGCGGCGCACAGCGTCTCGGTGTCGAGGCGCATGCCCGCGCAGATCTTCGCGACGCCGACCGGGTGGACGATGAAGTCCTCGCCGGACTGGCGGCGCTGGTCCACGTGGTGCTCGCAGGCGAACACGAACGCCTCTACGAGGCGCTGGCGCTCGACCCGGCGGGCGACCTCGTCGGCGTGCTCCTCGACGATCGCGAACAGATCGGCGAGCAGCTCCTGCTCGGTCGGCGTGAGGTCCGGCGGCGCCTCGGCGGGGGTCAGGTGGTCGTGGTCCTTGCGGTCGACCGGCTGATGGGCGGACACGGCGACGTCGTCGCCGCCCTCCGGGAGCGGCGCGGTCAGGTCTTCAGCGGTCTGCTCGTGCTGATCCGTCATGGTTTGCTCGCCGCTGCAAGCGTAGCTCAGGACGGGGCGGCGGACCGGTCGCCGGCGTCCACGCTGGACGCATGTGTCCGTTCGTGCCCGGCGATGTCAGGCGACGGCGACGGCCGGCGCCTCCGCCGGCACGGCGGGATCGGCCGCGCGCGCCCGCACGACTGGATCGGCCACGCGGACCGGCGCGGCGGGGCCGGCCGCGCCGACCGGCACGGTGGGATCGACCGCCCCGGCGGGCACGGCCGCACCGGCCGCGCGGGCGGGCTCGGCGAGGTACGCCAGGCCGTCCTGCAGACGCTCGGAGTACGCCCGGAACGCGGGCGAGCGCTCGAGCTCGGTCCGGCCGCTCGGCGGCGGCACGGTGACCGCCAGCCCGGCCGGATCGAGCGCGATGAGGTCGAGCTCGCAGAGGACGCGTAGCAGCCGGCCGGCGAGCGCGCCGGACCGGGGCTGCGGGCCTGCGCCGCGGAGCACGGCGAGCAACGGCTCCCCGGCGGCGGCAGACGCGCCCACCGCGGCTCGCAGCCCGCGGTAGAGGTCGGCGAGCTGCGGGCGCAGGTCGAGCTCCCAGGTCAGGACGCGGCGGGCCAGGTCCAGCTCCGCGCCGCCCCAGGCGAGGTGCGTCCAGCCGTCGCCCGGCAGCCGCTCGGCCAGCGCGCGCAGGTGGGCGTGCGGGGGTGGGTCGACCGCGACGAGGTGCGTGTAGCCGGCGGCGAGCACGGGGTCTGCCTCGAGCGCCGCCCAGGTCGTCACCGCGAAGCCGCCGACGCGGTCGCGCAGCGCCGTCGCGCGCTGGTCCGCGTGTGCCGTGACCGCCAGCACTGGTGCCCCGGACGCGACGAGGTCGCCCAGCAGCCCCGCGATGCCACCGCCGCGTGCGTCACGCACCGCGCGCGCCTCCAGCCCCCAGAGGCCGGCTCCCGCGCCGTGCAGATCGTCGCCCGCGCCGCCCAGATCGTCGCCGGCGCCGTGCAGATCGTCGCCGAGCTGGCTGGCGAAGCGCATCGCGCCCGTCGGCGGCCAGGCCTCCAGGTCGCGTTCCAGCTCGGCGGCGACCGCTGCGGCGAACGGCGGCTCGCCCACGATCTCGATCGGCGCCGGGCGGGCCGGCTGGGCGTGGCGGAGGACGAGCCGCGGCTCGACCGCGCCGTTGTAGCGGTTGATCTCCAGCCGGACAGCGGCGTCGACCGGCTCGCCCGGCGCGGCGGGCAGCGTGCTGCCGCGGCCGAACGCGACGCAGCGGGAGCGCGCGCCGCCCGCCGCGAGCGTGAACGCGACGTGGCGCCCCTCCCCCATCGGCCGTGGCTCGGCCAGCAGCGCGCTCGGGACCAGCAGCGCGGGCTCCGGGTTGCCCATCCCGAACGGCGCGAGCCGGTCCAGCTCCTCCGCGAGGCCGAGGTGCAGCACGTCGCCCGGCACGACGGCGTCGACACGCTGGACCGGGAGCAGGTCCTCGGGCGTCAGCGTCGCGGCGGCGTGCGCCGCGAACGCCTCGCGGAACGCGTCCACGCGCCCGCGCTCGATCGTCAGGCCC
>DATHJG010001069.1:0-2648 GCA_035489875.1 Solirubrobacteraceae bacterium
GGGCTGGGCGTCGTGGCGCAGCCGGCGACGAACGCGGCCACACCGCCGGACGCCATGAGCGTGGAGAAGGTACGGCGATTGATCATCACGTGACGTTCCCAGGATCGGAGTTGAAAGAGCCGGTATTGGACTAGTGGACTAGCCTCTTGGACCGTAGGCAACAATTTGTGAGCTGGTACACGTGGCAAGGGGCGCCGGGCCGCAGCGACCCGCCTCAGGCCTCGCGACGCCGGAACACCAGGGCGGCAGTCACCAGTAGCACGACCGTGCCAATCGACTCCACGACCAGCGTTGGCACGACCAGCTCGCCGCCCAACTGCTCACGGATCCCGAGGAGGCCGACGGTCAACGCGAGCACCAGCGCGAGCAACGTGCCTGCCATGAACAGCAGGCTCAGCAAGCTTGCCAGGCGCAGGAGCCGCCGCCGGGCAGCGAGCATCGCGATCGCCAGGACGAGCCCGCCGATCGCGTTCAGTACGAACAGGACCCCGATCAGGCCTCCGGCCCCCAGGAAGACGACGTAGTAGAAGTGGATCCCGCCCATCGCCAGGAGCAAGAGCGCGCTCAGCACCTGCCAGACAATCGGTGACCGCTCCCCGCCATGCCCACCGAGGCCGGCCGTGGCCGGATCGCCTGAGCCCATCCCGTCAAACCTCGTTGTCATGTCACTACCTTCCTTCCGACGCACTCGCCAGCGAGAGCCACTGGTACTGGTCATCAGTGGCTCCATTCGAAATGTGACCGACCGCAGAACTGCGACCCCGATCGGCGGGTGTCGAGGTCCTCATGTGATGGACTGTGCGAGCCGGTATTGGACTAGTGGACTAGCCTCTCAAACTCTAGTGGACTAGCCTCTTACCCTGTGGGAAATAGTTTGTGAGCTGGTACACGTGGAAGGAGGCATCCGACCGGTGGCACCTCGCGCGACACCCCCGCGGCGCCCGGGGGCCTTGCGGCCCGTCAGCCGCGCCCGCCTGTACGAGCAGCTCGTCGAGCGGCTGCTGGACTACATCCACACCGAGCGGATCAAGGTGGGGGACCGGCTCCCGGCCGAGCGCGAGCTCGCCGCCCAACTGGGCGTCAGCCGGGCATCGGTGAGCCAGGCACTGGTCGCACTCGAGGTGCAGGGCGTCATCGACGTGCGGCACGGCGACGGCGCCGTGATCATCGACGTCCCGGCGGAGCGGCAGATCCTGGCCGCGCTGCGCGCTCGGCGCAACCGGCTGCGGGAGGTCATCGAGGCGCGGGAGGCCCTCGAGGTGAAGCTCGCCGCGCTCGCCGCCTCGCGGTGCACGCCCGAGGACCTCGAGGCCATCGACGATGCCCTGTCGCTGATGGCCCACGAAGTCGCCCAGGGCGGGCGGGGGGCGGCGGGGGACGAGCAGTTCCACGCCGCTGTGACCGCGGCGGCGCACTCCGGGCTGCTCGCCGGCCTGATGACCGAGATCGCCGAGCTGATCCGAGAGAGCCGCATCGAGTCGCTGGCACAGCCCGGTCGGCCCGAGGAATCGCTGCTGGCGCACCGCAAGGTGGCCGACGCGATCCGGACCGGCGATGCGGAAGCGGCGGCGACCGCGATGGCCGCGCACATCGCCGCCGTCTCCGACACCGCGCTGCTCCGCGAGCGCTGAGCAGAACGCCTAGGTGGTTATGGCGCTTCTCGACATGGGGTTCGGCTGGCACACACGCTGAGCGCAGGTACCGACAGAACGCAGACCGCTCACGCGGTGGCTCGCTGGGGCAGCAGTGCCTCGGCGAGCCGGCGCCAGTGCGGCATGGCCGAGGTCCCGGGTTCGACGCCCAGCACCTGGATGGCGACGTGGTCGGCGCCTGCATCGAGATGGCCGTGCAGCTTGCGGACGATCGTGTCGAGGTCCCCCCAGACGACGAGGTCGTCGACGAGCCGGTCGCTGCCGCGGCCACCGTCGATATCCGCTTCGGTGTAGCCGAGGCGAAGGAACTTGGCGACGTTGTACTTCGTCGTGAAGTACATGTGCAGATGCTCGCGGGCCACCGCGCGCGCCTTCTCCGGGTCGCTCTCGAACAGCACCCCGTGCTCCACACCGAGGAACGCGCCGTCGCCCAGCACCTGCCGCGCCTGCGCCGTGTGCCGCACCGGCACGAGATAGGTGTGTGCACCGTCGGTCCGGTTGCGGGCCATCTCGAGCATCTTCGGTCCATAGGCGGCCAGCAGGCGTCGCACGGGCGGCCGCGAGAAGGGATCGACGCTCGCCATCGCATCCATCTCGTCCAGGTACTCGCTCACGGTCGCCAGCGGCTTGGTCCCGGGACGCGCATCCCCGAAGCCGAGGCCGAGCAGATGGCGACCCGGGTAGGCATCCGCCAGCAGTGCCGCCCCGCCCTGCGTCGACCGTGCCGCGCGGGACCAGATCCGCGCGATGCCGTTGACGACGGTGATGCGCTCGGTACAGGACAGCAGGAACCCGGCGTGCGTCAGCGCCTCCCGGCCACCGTCCGCCTCGGGGAACCACACCGCCCGCCAACCGAGCTCGTCGAGCTCCTGAACGGACTCGCGCGTCGCGCTCGCCTGCTGGGCCTCGAACTCGCCCGTCCAGATCCCGAACTGCCCCAGATTCATCCCATTGCTCATGCCCATGAATTGAAGTGTGGCAGAGGTTGATACGAAC
>DATHJG010001070.1:0-2247 GCA_035489875.1 Solirubrobacteraceae bacterium
CCGCAACGCAGAGCGCCGCTCCGCCGAGGAGCAGCGCGACCAGCCACCGCATCATGCGCGGGCGCCCCCGTCCCCGTCGACGCGGAGCCCGCGCAGCTCGTCGAGGGACACCGGCTGCACCGTCGAGAGCACGGCGTCGAGCGCGAGGCCCGACAGCGTCTCGTGCTCGATCAGCGATTCCGCGGTCTCGCGCACGGCGTCCCAGTTGCGCGCCAGTACGCGCCCGGCGCGCTCGCGCGACTCCTCGAGGATCCGCCGCACCTCCCCGTCGATGGCCGCGAGCGTGGCCTCGGAGATCGAGCCGAGATCCTGGAGCGACGCGCCGAGGAACACCTCGCCCTGGCGCTCGCCGACCGTCATCGGGCCGACCGCGGGCGACATGCCGAAGCTCGACACCATCGAGCGGGCGATCTGCGTCGCGGCGTGCAGGTCGTCGTGGACGCCGCTGGAGATCTCGCCGAACGCGTGCAGCTCGCCGGCCAGCCCGGCGACGATCGTGACGAGCTGCCGGTGCAGGTCGGACTCGCGCATGAGCACCTGGTCGCGGTCGGCGAGCATGTGCGCGGCGGTCCCGAGCTGGCGCCCGCGCGCGACGATCGAGAGCTTCTGCGCGCTGACGGACTGGCCGATCGAGCGCGAGACGACCGCGTGCGAGGCCTCGTGGACGGCGATCGTCCAGCGCTCGCTCTCGGTGAGCACGTGCGAGCGCTTGGCCGGGCCGGCGACGACGCGCTCGATCGCCTCCTCGAGGACCGGCATCGTGAGCTCCCCGTCCCCCTCGCGGATCGACAGCAGCGCCGCCTCGTTGACGAGGTTGGCGAGCTCGGCGCCGCTGAAGCCGGGGCACAGCTTGGCGATCTCCATGAGGTCCACGTCCGCGGCGAGCGGCCGCCCCTCGACGTAGAGCCGCAGGATCTCGTGGCGCCCGAACACGTCCGGCACGTCGACCGTCACCTGGCGGTCGAAGCGACCCGGGCGCAGCAACGCCGGGTCCAGGATGTCCGGCCGGTTGGTCGCCGCCATGACGACGATGCCCGCGTCGCCGTCGAAGCCGTCCATCTCGACCAGGAGCTGGTTGAGCGTCTGCTCGCGCTCGTCGTTGCCCTGGCCGACGCCGGCGCCGCGCTTGCGCCCGGCGGCGTCGAGCTCGTCGATGAACACGATCGACGGCGCCATCTTGCGCGCCTTCGCGAACAGGTCGCGCACCCTCGCCGCGCCGACGCCCACGAGCGATTCCACGAACTCCGCGCCCGACAGCGAGAAGAACGCGGCGTCCGCCTCTCCCGCCGTCGCCCGCGCGAGCAGCGTCTTGCCGGTGCCGGGAGGCCCGACCAGCAGGACGCCCTTCGGCGCGCGCGCGCCGATGCGCGAGTACTTCGACGGGTCGGCGAGGTAGTCGCGGATCTCCTTGAGCTCGATGACCGCCTCGTCGGCACCGGCGATGTGGTCGAACGTGATCTGGCCCTTCGCGCCCTTCTTGCGCTTCTTCCCCTTCCCGGTGAACTTCGAGAACGCGGCGAAGCCGGCCGAGCCGCCGTCCTGGCCGATGCGGGTGAAGAACGCGAAGAGGCAGACCAGCAACAGGATCGGCAGCAGGAACTGCACGACGACCTGACGCACCGGCTTGCCCGACTGCTGGTCGATGCCGACCTCCGCCCCGCCGCGGCCCAGCTCCCGGCGAAGCGAATCCGTCATCACGTCCGACGACGGGTAGGCCGCCCAGACCACGCGCCCGTCCTGGGTCACGGCGACCACGCGGCTGTCCTGGTCGAGCAGCGTCGCGCGGTCGATCTGCTTGGCGCGGGCCAGCTCGCTGACCTGCGAGAGCTCGACCCGATCACCCGGGGAGCTCGGCAGCGTCGAGCTCAGGAGCGTGGCGAACGCGACCGTGATGACGACCGACGCGACGAGGAGGAAGAGCGCGAGCGGATCCCGACCCAGCACCCGTCCCACGGCTGCCGCCGCCGCCCGCAGCCCAGCGGCGGCGCGGCTCGGCCGCGGCGTCTGCTTCGCGGTTGGCAGCGGTCGCCTGCGCCCGGCCCCCGTCCCTGGATCGCTGCGCTCGCTCACGTCACGTCTCCCGTCTTGCCGTCGACATCCGAGAGCCGACAACAGGGCGCGCCGCGTCAGCGTGATGGCTTCACCGAAAAGCCACACTTCGGGGCGCGCCGGGGCCGCGTCAGTAGCTCGAGACGGCGAGCGCCCGCCCGCGCGAGCGCAGCACCGGCGAGTGCCACCCGAGCTCGC
>DATHJG010001071.1:0-2044 GCA_035489875.1 Solirubrobacteraceae bacterium
CGCTGCTCAACCAGGCCTCGGCGTGGGTGCTCGGTGGCGTCGTGCCGGGACGGCGCGGCAACCGGCACCCCAGCATCGCGCCGTACGAGACGTTCGAGGCGGCCGACCGCCCGATCGCGATCGCCGTCGGCAACGACCGGCTGTTCGGGCGGCTGTGCGAGGCGCTCGGGCTGCCCGAGCTGCCGGGCGACGACCGGTTCGCGACCAACAGCGCGCGCGTGGCCCACGCCGAGGAGCTGGCGCAGCGACTCGAGGCGGTGCTGCGCACGCGCCCGGCGGCCGACTGGGCCGCCGTTCTCCGCGCCGCGTCGGTCCCGGCCGGGCCGATCAACGACGTGGCCGAGGCGTTCGCGCTGGCCGAGTCGCTCGGTATGGAGCCGGTCGCCCAGGCCGGCGGCTACCCGCTGCCGACCCCGCCGCTGCGCCTCGACGGCGAGCGCCCGCCGATCCGCCGCGCGCCGCCGCGGCTGGACGAGCATGGGGACGAGCTGCGGGCGTGGCTGACTGAGGATTGAGCGGCGTGGTTGCGCCGGCCGGGTTGTACGGCGGGCATTGAGGGGATGGGTTCGAGGGGATCGTCTGTCTCGGTCGCGACGTCATCCCGCTCAGCGGGAGAAAGGCGCGACCGGGGAGGGTTCCTCCGGCCATTGACGCCTTCGTCTCGAATAGCGAGACGTTCGCGTCAATGAGCGAGACCACGCCGATCCCGCACCCCTCAATGCCCGCCATACACGAGCGCCGAGGCCCGCAGCGCGGGCCGCGCCATCACCCGCGCGAGGCGGCGCCGGCCTGCCGGATGACCTTCGGCAGCATGAAGCGGACGTCCTCGCGCAGGACCTCGAACTCCGAGACGTCCTCGGTCCCGCGCGCGCGGAAGAAGTCGACGAGGCGGGAGACGAGCTCCTCCGGCGCGCTGGCGCCCGACGAGATGCCGACGACGCGGGCGCCGTCGAGCCACTCCTCGCGCACCTCGGTCTCGTTGTCGATCAGGTGCGACGCGGCGCCGCAGTCGCGGGCGACGTCGACCAGCCGGTTCGAGTTCGACGAGTTCTTCGACCCGATCACCAGCACGAGGTCGCACTGCTCGGCCATCTGCTTGACCGCGAGCTGGCGGTTCGTCGTGGCATAGCAGATGTCGTCCGTGCGCGGCCCGGTGATCGCCGGGAACTTCTCGCGCAGGCGGACGAGGATCGCGGCCGTCTCGTCGACCGAGAGCGTGGTCTGCGTGAGGTACGCGATCCGCGACGGGTCCTCGACCTCGAGCGCGTCGACGTCGGCCTCGTTCTCGACCAGCACGATCGAGCCGGGCACCTCGCCCATCGTCCCCTCGACCTCCTCGTGGCCGGCGTGGCCGACGAGCACGATCGTGTAGCCGTCGCCGGCGAACTTGACCGCCTCGCGGTGCACCTTGGTCACGAGCGGGCAGGTCGCGTCGATCGTGCGCAGGCCGCGCTCGGCGGCGTCGGCGTGCACGGCCGGCGAGACGCCGTGGGCGGAGAACACGGTCACCGCGCCCGCGGGGATCGTGTCGCTCAGCTCGTCGACGAAGATCGCGCCGCGCGCCGCGAGCTCCTCGACCACGTGCTTGTTGTGGACGATCTCCTTGCGCACGTACACGGGCGGGCCGTGCAGCTCGAGCGCCCGCTCGACCGTCTGCACCGCCCGGTCGACGCCGGCGCAGTAGCCGCGCGGCGCGGCGAGCAGGAGCTTCTCGGGAGCGGCGTTCACGGTCTGCTGAGTGTACGAACGAGCTCGAGCACGGTCTCCCCCGACTGATCGAGCGAGCGCTCGCTGACCGCGGTCATGTCGTCGCACGGCTTGTGCCAACAGTCGTACGGCCACTGGATCAGGTCGATCGACGGAACGCCCTGGGCGAGGAACGGCGTGTGGTCGTCGGTGACCGCGCTGCCGGTGCCGGGCGGGAACGCCGACTCCGCGCCGACCGTCCTGGCGGCACGGCGCAGCTTGCTCCACAGGCCCGGATCCGACGACGCCTCGCGCTGGATCCGCATGCCCTTGGCGGCGATGAAGTCGAGCAGGATGA